>CANQTI010000046.1 GCA_947626725.1 uncultured Eisenbergiella sp. | reverse complement strand
AAACGGCGGTGCCATCGACATGTTTGTACGGGTATCCCAGGCGATGACGGAGCAGCTTTCCGACGATTATAACGTGCTGGAGGGCACCATGAACCTGGTGCAGGCCATGTACCTGAACAACGCGCGGGCCCCTTTTGACGATGTGCGCGTCCGGCAGGCGCTCTGCTATGCGGTGGACGTGCAGGAGATCATGGACATCATTTCTGACGGAAAGGGCACGCCGCTTGGCAGCAGCATGTTCCCGGCCTTCGGCAAATACTATCTGGAAGAGCTGAACGATCTGTATCCCACCGATCCCGACAAGGCGAAGGCGCTTCTGGCGGAGGCCGGATATCCCGATGGTTTTTCTTTTAAACTCACCGTGCCGTCCAATTATCAGCAGCATGTGGATACGGCGCAGGTGATCGCGGAGCAGTTAAAGCGCATCGGCGTGACGGCTGAGATCGAGCTCATCGAGTGGGAGAGCTGGCTGTCTCAGGTATATGCGGACCGCGATTTTGACGCCACCGTGGTGGGCCTGGATGCCTCCAGCCTGACGGCACCGGCGCTTTTGAGCCGTTTTGTCAGTGACGCGGGCAAGAATTTCGTGAATTTTGACAGCGAGGCCTATGACACGGCCTACGCGGGCGCTTCTTCCAGCACAGATGACGCGGAAAAGACGGCGTATTATAAAGAATGTGAACGAATTCTGGCCGAAGAGGCGGCGAATGTCTATATCCAGGATCTGCCCTGCTTTGTGGCGCTGAACAAGAAATATACGGGGTATGCGTTCTATCCGCTCTATGTGCAGGATCTGGCGAAGCTGAAGCTGGCGGACGGACAGGAATAAAAATATGCTTTATGCGGTGGGGCCGAATCCCGGTGGAAGGGAAACGGCCCCACCGGGTATGGGAGCCGGTGCGGCCGGGCGGAAATCGCAGAGAGGCCGCGGACCGGGAACGGGGATTTATCTGCTATGAAATATTTCACCAAAAAACTGGCGGGACTTCTGGCGACGCTGCTGGCGGTGTCTTTCCTGGTGTTTGCGGCTTTTGCGGTGATACCGGGAGATCCGGCCACGGCTATGCTGGGAACGGAGGCCACGGAATCGCGTTTGGAGGCGCTGCGGGAGGAGCTTGGACTGAACGCGCCTCTCATGGTGCGCTATCTGCGCTGGATCAAGGATTTCCTGCGGGGAGATTTCGGCAACTCTTACCGTTACAACATGTCCGTGATGTCTATGATCAGGGATAAAGTGCCGGTGACGCTGACGCTGACGGCGATCTCCTTTGCGCTCATTGTGCTGATTTCCATCCCGTTGGGAGTGGCCTGCGCCAGATATGCGGGGGGAATTCTGGATCATGTCATTGTCGTGGCCAATCAGATTATCATGGCGGTGCCGCCGTTTTTTTCCGGCATCCTGATAACGCTGGTATTCGGTCTCATCCTGCATCTTTTTGTGCCTGGAGGCTATGTGTCCTGGCAGCAGGATTGGCTTTCCTTCCTGGGGTATATGATCTTTCCTTCCATCGCCATCGCGCTGCCGAAATCGGCCATGGCGGTAAAACTTCTGCGCACCTCCATTTTGTCGGAAATGAAGCTGGATTACGTGCGCACGGCCTACAGCCGGGGCAACGGGACGCGGGCGGTGCTGTATCGCCATGTGCTTCGCAACGCGCTGATTCCGGTGATCACCTTTCTCGGCATGGCGCTGGCGGATATGGTGGCGGGCAGCATCATCGTGGAGCAGGTGTTCAATATTCCGGGCCTGGGAAGAATTCTGCTGACGTCGATTTCCAACCGGGATTATCCGGTGGTACAGGCGATCATTGTCTGCATCGCGTTCTTAGTGATCGTGGTCAATTTTCTGGTGGATCTGCTCTACAAGGCGGTGGATCCGCGCATCACACTGGAATGAAACTGCTGCGTTGCCGCAGTGCAGGCTGGAAGGGTGCGGCCTTTCGGACGTTCGGATTCAAATCGGAGATCGTCATGAATCGTAGAAAAAACAAAAATTTTGTTGTGGGAGCGGTGCTCACGGGCGTTATGCTCCTGTTTGTGCTGGCAGGGGCTGTCTGGACGCCTTATGATCCGGAGAGCATGGATAAAACGGCCAAGCTGGCCGGCATTTCCCTGTCCCATCTCATGGGCTGTGACAATTTTGGCCGGGATATATTCAGCCGCGTGTTAAAAGGCAGCGGAACTACCCTGCTGGTGGCGGCCGGAACCGTGGGCATCGGAACGGTCTGCGGCATTCTCGTGGGAGCGCTGACCGGTTATTTCGGCGGCCTGATCGATGAAGTTTTCATGCGCATCAATGATGTCCTGTTCGCTTTTCCCAGCGTCCTTCTGGGGCTGGTGGTCATCAGCCTGCTCGGGAGCGGGAATTTTAATGTGGTCATTGCGTTGGGAATCGCGTTCATCCCCAGCTTCGCCCGGATCGTGCGGGGGGAGTTTATCCGCTGCAAGAATATGGACTACGTGCAAAGTGCCAGATTGGCCGGGGCGGGGCATCTGCGCGTCATGTTCATCCATATCCTGCCCAATATCACTACTGTTCTGCTTTCCTCGGTCATGATCGGCTTCAACAACGCGGTTTTGGCGGAAGCGGGCATGAGCTATTTGGGAATCGGCACCCAGCCGCCGCATGCCAGTCTGGGGCGGATGCTTTCGGATGCACAGACTTATCTGTTTTCCTCTCCCAGCTACGCGCTGTTTCCGGGACTGGCGCTGATCTGGATGGTGCTGGGCTTTTCATTGCTGGCGGAAGGCATAAAAGAGGGATAAAGGAGGACGGATATGCTGGATGTGATCGATCTGAATCTGGAATTTCATGATCACCTGATCCCTGAAACGGTGGTCTATGATTTTGATCTGCATATGGAGCCGGGGGAGATCGTTGGACTGGTCGGGGAATCCGGTTCCGGCAAATCGATGACAGCACTGGCGATTGCGGGGCTTTTGTCCCGTCACGATATGCAAAAGCAGGGCAGAATCCTGTTTGAGGGAGAGGATATTTTGACCTGTGCGCGCAGCCGTCTGCGGGCTCTGCAGGGGGATGATATCGCCATGATCTTTCAGGAACCCATGACCTCCCTGAATCCGGTTCTGCCTGTGGGATGGCAGGTGGAGGAGGCTTTGCGCATTCATCGCCCGCAGCTTGGCCGGGAAGAGCGGAAGCGGCGGGCTCTGCAGATGCTTGCCGATGTGGAACTGGAGGATGCGGAACGGATTTATCGTTCTTATCCCCATCAGCTTTCCGGCGGCATGCGCCAACGGGTAATGATCGCGGCGGCCATGATCTGCGAACCGAAGCTGCTGATCGCTGATGAGCCTACCACAGCGTTGGACGTGACAATCCAGCACCAGATCGTACAGCTGCTTCGGCGGATCAATCGGGAGAAAAAAACGGCCATTCTTTTCATTTCACATGATTTGAGTTTGGTGCGCCGTCTCTGCAGGCGGGTGGTGGTGATGCAGGGAGGCAATATCGTGGAAAGCGGGGATGCGGAAACGATCTTCTGCCGGCCCGGAGCGGATTATACCAGGAAGCTGATTGAAGCCATTCCCAAATGTGAGAAAGGGGAGAACGCCCCTTCCCTGAACCCCGGAGACGGCGGAGACAAAACGCTCCTGGAGGTATCCGATATACGGATCAGCTTTGCGCAGGAGCGCCGGTCCTTGTTGGAGAGAAGAAAGATCCGGCAGGTGCTCAAGGGGATTTCCTTCCGCGTGAGGCAGGGAGAAGTGCTGGGGCTGGTAGGGGAATCCGGCTGCGGCAAATCCACGCTGGCCAGGGTGATTCTGGGACTGAACCGCCAGGATGCGGGGAGCGTGGCTCATTTCAGCGACTGTCCCCAGATGGTGTTTCAGGATCCTTACGGTTCTCTCAATCCTGCCAAAAAGGTGGGATGGATCCTGGAAGAGCCGCTGCGCATCCGAGGCGGCCATACGCCGCAGGAACGGCGGGAGCGTGCCCTCGCCATGCTTCAAAAGGTGGGGCTGGGACCGGAGATCGCAGACCGGTATCCCAGGCAGCTTTCCGGCGGACAGCGGCAGCGCGTCTGCATCGGCGCGGCCCTGATGCTGGAGCCGAAGCTGCTGATCGCGGACGAGGCGGTTTCCGCGTTGGATGTAACGGTTCAGGACCAGATTCTGGAACTGCTGCTTTCCCTGAAGGAGGAGATGGGGCTGTCCATTCTTTTCATTTCTCATGATATGCGCGTGGTCTACCGGATGAGTGACCGGGTGCTGGTCATGCGGGACGGACAGATTGTGGAGCAGGGCAGCGCAGAACAGGTGTATTTTGCGCCGTCCCATCCTTATACGAAACAGCTGTTGGAAGCCGCGGATCTTGGCGGGGGCGGCTGAAGGGCGCATTGGGGCGCCGGAAGGGCCTGCAAAAGCTGAGACGGGTCCATGACGGGAAGGGGAAAACATATGCTGGAGCGTTTTTATCCGGATGAGACAGCGGATTCCGCTTATGAGATTGACTATGAAGGATATTATAAGGCCGGATATCGGGGATTGATCTATGATGTGGACAATACGCTGGTGCCCCATGGCGCGCCGGCGGACGGGCGGGCAAAGGCTCTGTTTGCAAGACTGCATGAGATCGGGTTTTTTGCGCTGATCCTTTCCAATAACAAAGAGCCCCGGGTGAAGAGCTTTGCGGAAGACGTGCAATATGCCGCTTATATCTGCAAGGCGAATAAACCTTCCAGACGGGGCTATCAGGAGGCAATGCGGCGGATGGGAACAACGGAGAGGACCACGCTGTTCATCGGCGACCAGCTTTTCACCGATGTATGGGGTGCGAAGCGGGCAGGGATCCGGACCGTTTTAGTGAAACCGATTCATCCAAAAGAGGAAATTCAGATCATTTTCAAGAGACAATTAGAAAAAATTGTGTTATATTTTTATTGGAGAAAGCGAGCGAAAGAGGTTTCTCATGGAAAAGAATCAGAGCGCGGTGACGGTTGACGGAAAAACAAGGCTCCTGGGGCTGATCGGAAATCCGGTGGAACATACGCTGTCCCCGGATATCCACAATATGCTTGCGGTGCTCTGCGGCGTCAATACAGTTTATGTTCCGTTCCGGGTGGAGCCGGAGGCTGTGAAGGCTGCAGTAGAGGGCGCGTATGCGCTGCATGTGCTGGGTCTGAATGTGACGGTCCCCTACAAGCAGGCGGTGATCCCGTTTCTGGCGGAGATGGAATCGCTGGCGGCCGCCGTGGGAGCGGTGAACACGCTGGTGCGCACATCGGCTGGGTATAAAGGCTATAACACCGATATGAGCGGGCTGTATCGGGCGATGCGGGAGGACGGCGTTTCCCTGGAAGGCGAACAGGTGATTTTGCTCGGCGCAGGCGGCGTGGGACGTTCCATCGCCCATATGTGCGCTGCCAGGGGGGCAGAACGGATCTGGCTTTTGAATCGGAGCCGGGAAAAGGCCGAGCGGACAGCGTGGGAAGTCCGTGAAAAAGCCGGCCGGGATTGCATAACGGCGTTGGGACTTTCCGCGTGGAAAGAGCTTCCGGATCGGAAGTATCTGGCGATCCAGGCCACCAGCGTAGGGCTCTTTCCGGACAGCGGACATGCGGTCATAGAGGACGCGGATTTCTATCGCATGATCCATACGGGATATGACCTGATCTACCGTCCTGCCCGGACGAGGTTTATGGAATTCTGTCAGGCGGCCGGCGCGCGCGCCTATAACGGATTAAAAATGCTGGTTTATCAGGGCGTGGAGGCTTTTGAACTGTGGAACGGTCTGTCTGTGACGGCAGAGCAGGCCGGCCGGATCTACGAAATGCTTTCCCGGCGTATGGGGCTTCTTTAAGCTGTGACGAGGGACCTTGGATGCCTGGGCGGGACTTCCGGAAAATGGCAGAGGATGCCGGCGGAAGCAGGTATGGAAACAGAAGTGGAAAGAGAGGTGCGGATTTGTGGCAAATGTTATTTTGATCGGATGTATGGGCTGCGGAAAGAGCAGTGTGGCGGTGAAACTGTCTTACAGGCTGAAACAGTCAATGACGGATACGGACAGATGGATCGAGAAAAAGCAGGGCAAGACGATTGCGGAGATTTTTGAACAGGACGGAGAAGAAGCGTTTCGCCAGATGGAGACGGACGCCCTGAAATATCTGAAGGATACGGCGAAAAACCAGGTCATTTCCGTGGGCGGCGGCATGCCGGTACGGGAGGAGAACCGGGTGCTGATGAAAGAGCTCGGCAAGGTGATATATCTGCGGGCGACGGCGGAAACACTGTACGAAAGAGTCCGGGAAGACGGAGCAAGGCCGCTTCTGCAGTGCGATAATCCGCTGGAGCGGATTCGGAAACTGTTGGAGGAACGAAAAGACGCCTATGAGTCGGCTGCGGATATCATCATTGACGTAGACGGAAAGAATTTCGGGCAGATCCTGTATGAAATAGAGGGGGCGCTGCGCCCGAATCCGAAGCAGGGGACGGGATATCGCAGCCATATGCCGGCCGGAGGGACGGAAGGCCATATGGGCCCCCGGTCCTTTGAGGCTGGGAAGGAACAGGGCGCGGGAAGCGCGCAGAAAGAGGTGACAACAGAAGCGGCGGTTGAAGTCGGCGCTGGCTTCGCTGCTGAGACAGCGGATGGCTTTGCGGTGGGCGCTGCGATTGCAGCAAAGCCTTCGGCGACAGAAGCTGAGCCTGGCGAGGAAGAGGGGAGAAATGGCGCCAGACGGTTGAAAAAGCTGCTGGTCATTAACGGACCGAACCTGAATTTCCTTGGAATCCGTGAAAAAGCGGTTTATGGAACAAAAGACTACAATGATCTTCTGGATATGATCGCGCGGAAAGCGGTGGCATGCAGGATCCATATCGAGGTGTTTCAATCCAACCATGAGGGTGCGATCATTGACCGCATTCAGCAGGCCTATTTTGACGGTACACAGGGGCTGATCATCAATCCGGGCGCTTATACGCATTACAGTTATGCGATTTTCGATGCGCTCAACAGCGTTGCGATGCCCAAGGTGGAAGTGCATATTTCCAACATCATGGAGCGGGAAGCGTTCCGTAAGGTTTCTGTGACGGCTCCGGCCTGTGATAAGCAGATTTACGGCCATGGGCTGGAGGGCTATTTGGAAGCAGTGGATTTCCTCATGGCGAATGGATTAGGAGGAGAATGAACCGAAAGCTTCGGATCGCAGCGCCGGGAAACGGCGGCAGGGGCGGGGACAAAACGGCATGGACGAGCATGGACGATATCAGATTTTAGACCAGATCCGGGGCATTACGCTTTTGAGCATGTTCCTCTATCACGGAATATGGGATCTGGTGTACCTTTTCGGCCGGAACCTGTCCTGGTATCACGGCCGGGGGGCCTATCTCTGGCAGCAGAGCATTTGCTGGACGTTTATCCTGCTGTCCGGTTTCTGTCAGCCCTTCGGGAAAAGAAAACGAAAGCGTGCGGCGTATGTGTTTGGCTGCGGTGTGCTGATTTCGGCCGTGACGCTGTTGCTCATGCCGGAAAATCGGGTTCTTTTCGGTGTGCTGACGCTTCTGGGCAGCTGCATGTTTTTATGGATTGGGCTGGAAAAGGTGTTTTCCGGCTTCCTTCCGGCTGCGGGACTTGCGGGGAGCGTTCTTCTGTTCCTGCTGACGCGGAATGTAAATGGAGGCTGGCTGGGGTTTGAGGGCCTGCGCCTTGTGCGGCTGCCGGAGAGCTGGTACAGAAATTTGTTTTCCGCAGGGATCGGTTTTCCGGCTGCGGATTTCTTCTCGGTGGATTATTTCCCGCTGCTTCCATGGGTATTTTTGTTTTCAGCGGGCTATTTCCTGAATCGGCTTGTTTTGCGGAAAGGAACGCCGGGCTGGCTGGAGACGGGAGTCAAAGCGGCGGATGCGGAAAAGAAAAATAGGTCAGGACTGTGGGGGAATTCCTTTGCGGAAAAGACGGAGGGTATTGCGAAAGGGTTTGCATGGCTGGGCAGGCATTCGCTCCTTCTCTATATGCTGCATCAGCCCGTGATCTACGGCCTGCTGTGGGCAGCGAATGAAGTTGTTGATTCTTTTTCATAAGTTGTCGGTCAATTCGGGCCAAAGGGCCGCTTTTCTTTTGTGGGGACAAGGCCTGCAAGGGGAACGCTCTTAAGGGGGGACTGCCATGAAGCGGCGGAGGAAATGGCTGTGGATCGTTCTGTTTATACTGGCAGCGGTGATCAATCTGATCGCATGGACCAGTAAAGCTTTCTGCGATTTTTATATCTCGCATATTTTTCCTTTTTTAGGCACGGCGTATTCCCGGGTCACGGCTGTCTTTCCGTTCAGCGCGGGGGAGTGGATGCTGGCGGCGGCAGTCCTTTTGCTGTCGGTCCTGTTGGTTTCCGGGGTGCTGCGGCTGCTGATCCGGCGGACCTGGACGGCGAAAGTTTTTCAGGCGCTTTGGAATTCGTTTTGCTGGATCTTTCTTCTCTTTTTCTGGATCATGACCTGCAACTGTTTTATTCAGTACCATGCCTCCACGTTTGAAGAAAAATATATAACCGCCCGGGCAGGCGGGTATACGGCGGCGGAGCTGGCTGCTGTGCGGGATCATATTGTAAAAAATCTGAACGAAATGTCTGGTCAGCTGGAACGGGACGGCCGGGGACAGTTGATTTATGACGGGGATCTGCATGAGACGGCCATCGCGGAGATGATTCGGATGGGAAGCGTTTACGATCAGCTCCGGGGCTACTATCCGCAGCCTAAGCGGATATTCTTTTCCGATTTCCTGAGCCAGACACATATGATGGGATATTATTTTCCATTTTCCATGGAGGCAAATTATAACAGCACCATGTATGTGGTCAATATGCCTTCTACGGTTTGTCATGAGCTGGCCCATTTAAAGGGCTTTTTGCGGGAAGATGAGGCGAATTTGATCGGCTATCTGGCCTGTGTCGATTCGCAGGATCTCTTTTTCCAATACAGCGGTTATATGGGTGTCCTGAATTATGTGGAGAATGAATTTCTGCGTTCCATCGGAAGGGACGCAAAAGAGTACCGAAAGCATCCGGCCATTTCGGAGCAGGTCTGGGCGGACAACATTTTTCTGACGGATGAGGCCTGGGAAAAAGTGGAGGAAAAAGCGGTGGTGAGTACCCAGACCGCGAAGAACGCTTCCCGCGCAGTCACGACGGCCACATTGAAAATGAATGGGGTAAAAGAGGGAATGCAAAGCTATGAGGGTGTGGTGAAGCTGCTTTTGGATTATTACGACGGGATTCTGTTTTAAAATTGGGACGTGAGAAGATCGGCCGCCCGGCTGTCTGGAAACGGGGAATCCCCTTGTGAAAAAGAAAACCGCAGGCGTCCTGTGCGCTTTTCGGCATAAAAGGTATGACAGCCGCGCATCCTAATGAAAAAGGAGGCAGATGGAATGGATTATTTCAAAGCTTTCTGGGTGGGCGGCCTGATTTGTGCCCTTGTCCAGATCCTGATGGAGAAGACAAAGCTGATGCCCGGCCGGATCATGGTGCTTTTGGTGTGTACGGGTGCGGTCCTGGGTGCACTGGGGCTGTACGGCCCCTTTCTGGAATATGCGGGGGCCGGGGCCAGTGTTCCGCTCCTCGGTTTTGGAAATATTCTGATCAAGGGTGTGAAGGAGGCGGTGGACGAACAGGGATTTCTGGGGCTGTTTGCCGGCGGCTTTCAGGCGGGTGCCGTGGGCACCTCCGCAGCCCTTATCTTCGGCTATTTGGCCAGCCTGATTTTCGATCCCAAAATGAAGAAGTGATATCCCGGCAAGACCCGGTGCAAAGAGGCAGGGCAGCCGCTTTTTTGATGTCTGCCCTGCCTCCTGGTCCCGGACTGGCCGGAAAGTTCATTCGCGAAAGGCGATCCCTTTCCGGGTCAAAAACTGACGCATGACCTTATCCCATTGGGCGTCCAGCGTTTTGTCCAGAACAAAGGAGGAAAAAGCCGTACCTGTAACGATGGCAGCTTCCTTTCCGTCGTATCGAATGGTGAGTACCAGTGCGCGCACCTGATCGGCGGTCAGGGATGGGTCTGCGCCCTTCAGGACGCCGGGAATGAAATCCGGCCGCAGATGCAGCACGAATTTGAAACGGGAGGGGCTGCGCCTGCCTTTGATGATATCAAAACACAGAGGGCGGACGGCGCTCCAGGAGGCAAGATCCCAGGGACAGATCTGCGGATCCTCCCGCTCTTCTTTGGTGTAGAAATCCGGATTGATATGGCCGTCAATCGTATATTCCGCAAAAGTGGAGATGGAAGCTTCTGCCAGCAGAAAAGAGTCGAAGCAGTCTGTGCTCAACAGCTTTCCCATGAAATTTTTAAGTTCCTTGATATGAAAAGATGTCATATTTTGGCCCATAACAACAGGAAACCCGTTCGGCGGGTTTCCTGTCTTTGTCATAAAATGGTAAAGGTAAAGGGAGAGGCAAACAGCAGATAAAGGAGCAGTGCTGCCTGCAAAAACAGAATGGCGGGCATTCCCCAGACAAAGTACCAGTGCAGCGTCTTGTGGCGGAAAAAATACATGCCCGCGATGCTGCCGATGCTGCCGCCGATCAGGGCGATCAGAAAGAGCGTGGATTCCGGAATGCGCCACGCCCGCCGCCTGGCCCTGCGTTTGTCGATGCCCATTGCGGCGAAGCCGACGATATTCACGGCGAGAAAATAAATCAGTAAAACCAAAATCACTTCCATAACATATCCTGTTTTCTGTGATTGTCCTGTTTTCGACTCCCTTTTGGTGCCGGCCCTGTTTCGATTCAGATTTCCAGGCCGGCGTTCTTCGCCTCGTTCAGCTTCATGGCGCGCACCTTGCAGGAAAGGCCGAACAGATTGATAAAGCCTTCCGCATCGTGATGGTCATACAGATCGCCGGTGGTAAAGGAAGCGATCTTTTCATTATACAAAGAGTAGGGCGAAGTGGTGCCGGCTTTGATGATGTTGCCCTTATAGAGCTTGAATTTCACTTCGCCGGTCACATATTTCTGCGTGGAGGTGATAAACGCCTGCAGAGCTTCCCGCAGCGGTGTGAACCATTTGCCCTCGTAGACCACCTGCGCCAGCTTATTGCCCAGATCTTTCTTGAGCGCATAGGTGTCGCGGTCCAGGATCAGCTCTTCCAGC
>CANQTI010000045.1 GCA_947626725.1 uncultured Eisenbergiella sp. | reverse complement strand
CTGATCCGGGATACGGACCGGACGGTGACGGAGCGGTTCATGCGCATGAAAGCGTATGTGGACGTGCTCATCCCCCGGGGCGGCGCGGGGCTGATCCGCGCTGTGGTGGAGAACGCCACGGTCCCGGTCATCGAGACCGGCACGGGCAACTGCCATATCTTTGTGGATGAGAGCGCCGACGTCGATATGGCCGTGAAGATCATCCTGAACGCCAAGACCCAGCGGATCGGCGTCTGCAATGCCTGTGAATCCCTGGTGGTCCATGAGAAGATACGGCAGCGTCTGCTCCCGGCGCTGGCGGCCGCCCTGCGGGAAAAGCATGTGGAGATTCGGGCCGATGAGCGCGTGAGAGAGGTGATCGACGGCTGTACGCCTGTCACGGAAGAGGATTACGGCACGGAATATCTGGATTATATCATTTCCATGAAGACTGTGGACAGCGCGGAGGAGGCCATTGCCCATATCAATCGGTACAACACGAAGCATTCCGACGCGATCCTGACACAGAATAAAGAGAACGCGGAGAAGTTTCTGGCGGGTGTGGATGCCGCCTGCGTCTATGTCAACGCCTCCACCCGCTTCACGGACGGGTTTGAGTTCGGGTTCGGTGCGGAGATCGGCATCAGCACCCAGAAGCTGCATGCCAGAGGGCCCATGGGTCTGAGGGAACTGACCACTTATAAATATGCGATCCGCGGAAACGGGCAGGTGCGCGGATAGGTGGCAGGAAGCTGTCATGCTGCTCCCGTTTGCGCCCGTATCCAGGAGGCTCCGCGCGCCGGGGCCTCTTTCCTGTAAAAAGGCAGGTGCGTGTTTCCGGAGGCCCGGAGTCAAAATCAGCTTGCAGTCTGCCGGATGGCCAAAGACCCATCGGCGAACAGAGGAGGAAACTTATGAAAGACAGGATGCGCTTCCTGGAACTCGGTACCGTCACCGCGGAAATCGCGCCGTCACCCGGCAATCCGCGCAACAGCGAAGGGACCTTTCTGGAACTCGGAAACGGGGAACTGATCTTTGTATACAGCAGGTTCCGGGGAAACTCGGCTGACGACCATGCTTTCGCGGACCTGGCGCTGCTGCGTTCCGCGGACGGCGGCAGGATCTGGACGGATGAGGGCGTGATCCTGACCTGCGAAGGGGAGGGCGGCGTGAACATGATGTCGCCGGGACTTCTGCGAATGGAGAACGGAGAACCGGGGCTATTTTATCTGGTGCGCCTCACTTATGCCCGGACCAAGATCTTCCTGCGCCGTTCTCCGGACGGGGGCAGGAGCTGGGGAGAGCGGACCGTGTGTACGGACCAGGAGGATTTTTTCGTCATCAACAATGATCGGATCGTCCGTCTGGCCAGCGGCAGGATCGTCATCCCTGTGGCGAGCCATCGTTCCTGGGGCGGGGATGGCCGCAGGGACGGCAGCGCCAGAGCGATGTTTTTCTATTCGGACGACGACGGGACGACATGGCAATGTTCCCGCTCCAGATGTGCGCTGCCATGGCCGGACAGTGGGACGGGACTGCAGGAGCCGGGCCTGGTGGAGCTGTCTTTGAACGTGCTCTGGGCCTGGGCCAGGACGGATCTCTGCGTTCAGTATGAGATGTTTTCCGTAGACGGCGGCGAGTCATGGACAACCTGCCAGCCTTCCCGGTTCACCTCTCCGTGCAGCCCTTTGAGCATGAAGCGGGATATCGACGGAACGCTCTATGCAATATGGAATCCGATTCCCGAATACAATGGCCGCGGGCGGTCGGAACGCGCCTTTCTCGGCGGCCGGACGCCTATGGTCATTGCTTCCAGCGCGGACAACGGAAAAACCTTTTCTGTGCCGGCGGCATTTGAAGCCGATGAATCCAGCGGATACTGTTACTGCGCGATTTGGTTCACGAAGGACGCGCTGCTGCTGGGCTACTGCGCGGGGAGCGAGGCGGACGGAAGCTGTCTGGTGCGGACTCGAATCAGACGTGTGGAACGGCGGGAACTGAAGAAGATTGCGGAGAATGGATAGAACAGCTTCCCGGATGGATTCATCATAAGGATGACCGTATCCTGCCAGGCTCTTTCGGGGAATACGCCGCACGAAAAGAGATCGGGAAACAAGGGCTGCTGCGGAAACAACGGCCCTTTATAATTTGTCATACTTGACTGATTAGGAAGTTTATAGTATTATAATTATGCAAAAATGATAAATAAACATTTTTCCAAGGCATATGCAGCGGGTGATCGTATGAGGATAACGGGGTTTGAAAGCGAACAGGAGATTTTGACGGAGCTTGGCGTCCGGATCAGGCAATATCGGATCGCTCTGAACATCACACAGGCGGAGCTTGCGGATAAATGCGGAATATCGTCCAGTACGGAGGTGCGCATTGAAAGCGGTCTGGATTCCAGATTTTCCAACTATTTGAAAATCCTGAACGGTCTGGGCCTGATGCGAAATGCGGATATGCTGGTCCCGGAACCGCAGCCGGATGGTGAGACGCTGTTTGAGCAAAGGCCCGCAAGAAAGCGTGCCAGATCAAACAATCCCATGCCGAGATCCGGCTGGATTTGGGAAGACGATAAATAAAGGGGCGTTTGAACCATGGGTATGAGAACGGTCGTGGAAAAGCAAGCCAACGAAAAGAGAACCGGGGACATGTCCGGGACGCCGGATTTAACGCGGGAGCCACCGCGGGAGGAACCGGCGCGTCAGTATTATTTTATAGAAAAATGCAGACAGTATATCTCGGAAGAGAGCGATCGGCTCGGCCATCCGTTGACCGCTGCGGTCATCACTTTTGGCTGCCAGATGAACGCCAGAGATTCGGAAAAGCTTTCCGGCATCCTGGCACAGGCGGGGTATGTCCTGACAGACAGCGAGGAAGCGGATTTCGTCATTTACAACACCTGTACGGTGCGCGACAACGCCAACCAGCGCGTATATGGCCGCCTGGGGTTTGTGAACAGCATGAAGAAGAAAAATCCGCATAAACGCGTCGCGCTCTGCGGCTGCATGATGCAGGAGCCCTCCGTCATCGAGAAGATCAAAACCAGCTATCGTTTCGTGGACCTGATTTTTGGGACTCACAACCTTTTCAAATTTGCGGAGCTGCTCTGTACCATGTATGAGGGCGACCGCATGGTCATTGATATCTGGAAGGATACGGACCAGATTGTGGAAGCGCTGCCCGCAACCCGCAAATACCCGTTCAAATCCGGCATCAACATCATGTTCGGCTGCGACAATTTCTGCAGCTACTGCATCGTGCCCTATGTGCGGGGACGGGAGCGCAGCCGCCGTCCGGAAGATATCCTTGGGGAGATCCGATCGCTGGCGGCGCAGGGTGTGGTGGAGGTCATGCTGCTGGGCCAGAATGTGAACTCCTACGGCAGGAATCTGGAGCGGCCCATGTCCTTCGCGCGGCTTCTAAGAGAAGTGGAACAGATCGACGGCATCGAACGGATCCGTTTTATGACCTCTCATCCGAAGGATCTGTCGGACGAGCTGATCGCGGTGATGGCGTCCTCCGATAAGATATGCCGTCATCTGCATCTGCCGCTGCAGTCGGGTTCCACCCGGATTCTGCAGGCCATGAACCGGCGCTACACAAAGGAACAGTATTTGGCGCTGGCGGAGAAGATCCGAAGCCGGATCCCGGATATTTCCCTGACCACGGACATCATCGTGGGCTTTCCCGGAGAGACCATGGCGGATGTGGAAGAGACCATCGATGTGGTAAAAAGGGTGAAGTTTGACAATGCCTTTACCTTTTTATACAGCCGCCGGACCGGGACGCCCGCGGCGGCCATGGAAAACCAGGTGCCCAGGAAAGAGGCCCAGGCGGGGTTTGACCGTCTGCTTTCCTGCGTACAGGAAACGGCCAGGGAACAGGTAGCCAGGCTGTCCGGGCAAACGCAGGATGCGCTGGTGGAGGAAATCAACCCGCACGATCCGTCCCTTCTCACCGGACGGCTCTCCAACAATACCATCGTCCATTTTCCGGGAGATCCCGCCCTGATCGGGAGAATCGTACCGGTGGCACTTCTGGAAAATCACGGATTTTATTTTATTGGTCGCATGGCAAAGTGAACCGCGGCGGCCGCATTTTTTTGCCGGGCGGGATGCCGCCCGAACCTACGAATGAGAGGAAAAAGGAATGGCCGAAGTGACGCCCATGATGCAGCAGTATCTGGAGACAAAAAAGCAGTATCCGGACTGCATCCTGTTTTACAGGCTGGGTGATTTTTATGAGATGTTTTTTGACGATGCGCTCACGGTGACGAAGGAGCTGGATCTGACGCTGACCGGAAAGAGCTGCGGACTGGAGGAGCGGGCGCCCATGTGCGGCGTTCCTTACCATGCGGTGGAGGTGTATCTGTCCAAGCTGATCGCGAAGGGCTACAAGGTGGCGATCTGTGAGCAGATGGAGGACCCGAAGCTGGCCAAGGGGCTGGTGAAGCGGGAGGTGACCCGGATTGTCACCGCCGGCACGAATCTGAACGTTTCAGCCATGGAGGAGGGGAAGAACAATTTCCTGATGTGCGTCTTCTTCCTGCCGGGGAAAACCGGGCTTTCCGTGGCGGATGTGACCACCGGCGATTATTATATGACAGAAGTGGAGGATCTTCGCAAGCTTCTGGATGAGATCAACAAATACAGCCCCTCCGAGATCATTTGCAACGATGCCTTTCTGATGAGCGGCGCGGACATAACGGATCTGCGTCAGCGGCTTGGCATCCAGATTTCTCCGCTGGAGGCCCATTATTTTGACGAGGACCTCTGTCGGAAGTGTCTGCAGAAGCATTTTCATATGAACGGGCTCGCAGGGCTGGGCGTGGAGGGCTTTCCCAGCGGTCTGGCCGCGGCAGGGGCGCTTCTGCAGTATCTGTATGATACGCAGAAAACCGATTTGTCCCATTTCACTCACCTGTATCCTTATCTGACCAGCCGTTTCATGCTGTTGGATGCCTCTACCAGACGCAATCTGGAACTGACGGAGACGCTGCGGGAAAAGCAGAAGCGGGGATCTCTGCTCTGGGTGCTGGATAAAACAAAGACGGCCATGGGCGCAAGAATGCTGCGCAGCTGGATCGAGCAGCCGCTCATCGATGTGACTGAGATGGAAACGCGGCTGGACGCGGTGGAAGCGCTCTGTCAGGCCCCCATGTCCCGGGAGGAGCTGCGGGAATATCTGAATCCGATCTATGATATGGAAAGGCTTTTGGGCAAGGTCAGCTACAAGACGGCCAATCCCAGGGATCTGCTCGCCTTCGGCGCTTCCATGTCCATGCTGCCGCCTATCAAAACGGTGCTGAAGGAATTTCAGGCCGGACAGCTTGTGCAGATCGAGGAGGAAATGGATGGGCTGGAGGACCTTTGCGAGCTGATCGGACGTGCCATCTGTGAGGAACCCCCGGTTTCCGTCCGGGAGGGCGGCATCATCCGGGAAGGCTTCGACGAAACCATCGACCAGCTCCGCCATGCCAAAACGGAGGGAAAAACCTGGGTAGCGGAATTGGAAGACGCGGAGCGGGAGCGCACGGGCATCAAAAACCTGCGCATCAAATACAATAAGGTCTTCGGCTATTATTTGGAGGTTACCAATTCCTATCGGAACCTGGTGCCGGAGGATTATGTGAGAAAACAGACACTGGCCAATGCCGAGCGCTATTCCACGCCGCGTCTCAAAGAGCTGGAAGATATGATCCTGAACGCGGAAGAAAAGCTGACAGGCCTGGAATACGATCGCTTCTGTGAGGTGCGGGACGCGGTGGCGGCACAGGTGGAGCGGATTCAGCGCACGGCCAAGGCGATTGCCAGGCTGGACGTGTTCTGTTCCCTGTCGCTGACGGCGGAGCGCAACCATTATGTACGCCCTTCTCTGAATGAAAAGGGTGTCATTGACATTCGGGACGGCCGGCATCCGGTGGTGGAGCGGATGATTGAGAACGATATGTTTATCGCCAACGATACGTTCCTGGACAACCAGAAACATGCGGTGGCGGTTATCACAGGTCCCAACATGGCCGGCAAATCCACGTACATGCGTCAGACCGCTCTGATTGTTCTGATGGCGCAGATCGGCAGCTTCGTACCTGCTTCGAAAGCGAATATCGGCGTGGTGGACCGGATCTTCACCCGGGTGGGCGCTTCCGACGATCTGGCCAGCGGGCAGTCCACCTTCATGGTGGAGATGAATGAGGTGGCCAATATTCTTCGAAACGCGACCTCCAAAAGCCTGCTGGTGCTGGACGAGATCGGCCGCGGAACTTCCACCTTTGACGGGCTTTCCATCGCCTGGGCCGTGATCGAGCACATCAGCAACCGAAAGCTTTTGGGTGCAAAGACGCTGTTCGCCACGCATTATCACGAGCTGACCGAGTTGGAGGGCAAGATCGACAATGTGAATAATTACTGCATCGCCGTTAAGGAGCAGGGAGACGATATCGTCTTTCTGCGCAAGATCATCAAAGGCGGCGCAGATAAAAGCTACGGTATTCAGGTTGCCAGGCTGGCCGGCGTGCCGGATATGGTCATCGACCGGGCCAGGGAGATCGTGGAGCAGCTTTCCGACAACGATATCACGGAAAAAGTGCAGAATATTGTTGTGAACCAGGACGGGGCTGTCAAAAAACAGAAGCATTATGATGAAGTGGATCTGGAACAGATTTCCCTGTTCGATACCGTGAAGGATGAGGATGTGCTGGAGGAACTGAAAAACGTGGAGATCAGCACGATGACGCCGCTGGACGCGCTCAATACGCTCTATCGGCTGCAGAATCGGCTGAAAAACCGCTGGCAGGGGTGAACCGGCAGCGCACAGAGTATGCGCAGCACAGAGATCGTTTTGCGGATGCGGTCAGGATGGGATGAATGAGCGGCAGTGCGGTAATGTCAGGAAAGGAAGAAAACCATGGCGCAGATTCGCATGCTTGAGGAAAGTGTGATCGATCAAATCGCGGCGGGAGAAGTGGTGGAACGGCCTGCCAGCGTGGTCAAGGAATTGGTGGAAAACGCCTGCGACGCAGGAGCGGGCGCAGTCACGGTAGAAATCCGGGATGGCGGGACCACTTTCATCCGGGTGACGGACAACGGTTCCGGCATTGAGAACGATCAGGTGCAGCGGGCTTTTTACCGGCATGCCACCAGCAAAATTCAAAAGGTGGAAGATTTGTTTCACATCAGCAGCCTGGGTTTTCGGGGGGAGGCGCTCTCCAGCATTGCGGCGGTGTCTCTGGTAGAAATGATCACCAAAACGAAGGATGCGCTGACGGGCGTACGCTACTGCATCGAGGGAGGACGGGAACGGGAGCTTTCTGAAGTGGGCGCACCGGAAGGCACCACCGTCATCATCCGGGATTTGTTTTTCAATACCCCCGCGCGTCGGAAATTCCTGAAGACGCCGGCCACGGAAGGGAGCCATGTGGCAGATCTGATGGAGCATTTGGCGCTGGCCAGACCGGATATTTCTTTTTCTTTCGTGCAGAATCGCCAGCCCCGGTTTTCCACCTCCGGCAGCGGTGACCTGAAAGAAGTGGTATACCGCATATACGGGCGGGAAATTGCGAAGGAGCTGTTTCCTTTTTCCGCGGAAAAAGAAGGGCTTCGGGTGGACGGTTTTTTGGGAACGCCGCAACTGGTGCGGCCCAATCGGAATTTCGAGTTTTTCTTTGTAAACCGGCGCTATATCCGCAGCCAGTTACTCTCCGCAGCCCTGGAGAGCGGGTACGCGTCTCGGCTGATGCAGCATAAATTTCCTGTGGCCTGGCTGCATTTGACGGTCGATCCGTCCCGCGTGGATG
This sequence comes from uncultured Eisenbergiella sp., assembly GCA_947626725.1. Taxonomy (GTDB): domain Bacteria; phylum Bacillota; class Clostridia; order Lachnospirales; family Lachnospiraceae; genus Gallintestinimicrobium. The sequence continues at coordinate 3,388 of CANQTI010000045.1, read as the reverse complement.
TGAACGTGCATCCCTCCAAAATGGAGGTTCGCTTTTCGGAAGGGCGGCAGCTGTCTGTGTTTCTGGAAGAACAGATCCGTCAGGCGCTGCATGAGCGGGAAATGATCCCGACCCTCACCCTTTCTGCCGCTTCCGGGCGCGTGAAAGGGCCATCCGCGCAGGAGCGTACAGCAGCGGATGGCACCGAAAAGCGAGGCCCCACGGCGCCCGCCCGGGATGGAACCTCCCCATCGCAGAACGAAACCGAAAATCGGGAAGGCGCGTTCGCGCGGAAGGAAAAAGAAAATGGGAAGGCAGCGGCCGCTCTGGGTGGGGACGAACCCCGGCAGGCCGCATCCGCACAGAGCACTCCAGAAAGCGGCTCCGCCAGAGAACTTGCGGGGAAGCTGCTTTCCGGTCAGCTTCCGGCAGGGCCCATGCGTCCGCCCCAGCCCTTTGAGCGCAGGCGCATATCGGAAATGGCGGTTCGGGAGCGGCTGGAATACGAAGCGGTGAAAAGAGAGGATGAGCCGAAACGGACGGAAAATGCAGAACAGTTGAATCTATTTTCGGAAAAGCTGCTTTCTCCCGGGGCGGTGAGACAGTATGAGCTCATCGGTCAGATCTTCGGCACATATTGGATCGCTTCCTATCAGGATAAAATGATTCTTATTGATCAGCATGCAGCTCATGAAAAGGTGAAATATGAAGCGCTGATCAAGAAGATCCGGGAGGGCAGACCGGATAGCCAGAACCTGATGCCGCCAGCGGTGGTGACGCTGACCAATGGGGAACTGACCCTTCTGGAGCGTTACCGGGAATATTTCAGTCAGGCGGGATTTGAGATTGAGCCCTTCGGCGGAAATGCCTGCGCGGTCCGCGCCATGCCCTGTGATCTCTACGGCAGTCCGGGAGAAGTCCTTTTGCGGGATATCCTGAACGGGCTGGAGACGGGACAGCGGCCCGGCACGCCGGCCGCGGTGACAGAACGCATCGCCTCCATGGCCTGTAAGGCAGCGGTAAAGGGAAATCACAGAATGGAACGGGCTGAAATGGAAGCGCTGCTGGATCAGCTTTTGACGTTGGATAATCCCTATCAGTGTCCCCATGGGCGTCCTACCATGATCACCATGTCCCGGCAGGAGCTGGAGCGCAAATTCAAGCGAATCGTATAAAGGGAACACAGAACATAAAAAGCGAAAGGAAAGGAGGAAACCGATGGTTCCGGAAGAAACTGCCGCCCTTCCCGGGGATATGGAAAAATCGAAACCGCCGCTGCTCGTGCTGACGGGTCCCACCGCTGCCGGAAAGACCGCATTGTCTATCCGGCTGGCGAAGGCGCTGGACGGAGAGATCATATCGGCGGATTCCATGCAGGTCTACCGGCATATGGACATCGGTTCCGCGAAAATATCTTACGCCGAACAGAGCGGGATTCCCCATCACCTGATCGATATCCTGGAACCGGAGGAAGCGTTCAATGTGGTCCGCTTCCAAAAACTGGCAAAGGAGGCCATCGCGGATATCCTGGCCCGCGGCAGGCTGCCGATCCTGGTAGGCGGAACCGGTTTTTACATCCAGTCGGTACTTTATGACGTGGATTTTACCGAAACACAGGAGGACGCCGGATTTCGGACCGCCATGGAGGAGCTGGCGCGTCGGGAAGGACCGGAGGCGCTGCATGAACGGCTGCGCGCCAAAGACCCCGAAGCGGCCGCCCAGATCCATGCGCATAATGTGAAACGTGTCATCCGCGCGTTGGAGTACCATGCGCGGACTGGGGGGAAAATATCAGAGCACAATGAGACACAGAGACAGAATCAGGCGGCCTTTCGGTTCCGCTGTTTCGTGCTGACTGACGATCGGGCACGGCTCTATGCCCGCATTGACCGCCGGGTGGACAAAATGATGGAAGAGGGACTTTTGGACGAAGTGCGCGCTCTGCGGGAACGGGGACTTCGGGCCGACGCCGTCTCCATGCAGGGATTGGGATACAAGGAGCTTCTGGCCTATCTGGACGGGGCATATGACCTGGAACAGGCGGTTTATTTGATCAAACGAAACACCCGGCATTTCGCCAAGCGCCAGCTTACCTGGTTTAAACGGGAAAAAGACGTGATCTGGGTGGATAGAAGCAGCTTCGCCGGGGAAGAGGAGATCCTGCGGTTTCTGATCGATCGCTCAGAGGCGCTGCTGCGGGGGGCTTCCAGTCAGAGTTTAGGACGGTCAAAAGACGCACAGCAGAAAACGTCTGGTCATGCTGCCGGACTGTCATCAGAAGGTGCACGGCAGGAAGCGTCCGGCCAGACTGCCGGACGGACGGAGGAAAACGGATGATGGAGAACGCATTTTCGCAGGAACGGCTTTATGGCCTCTATACGTCCATGGGCATTTCTCAAAAAGTATATCGGTATGGGGAGAACGTGCTTTCTTCTCTTCGTAAGCGTTTTGAAGCGATCGATCGGGTGGCGGAATACAATCAGATGAAGGTGATCGGTGCCATGCAGGACTGCCGGGTTTCGGAGGCCTGTCTCCTCGGAACGACCGGATACGGCTACAACGATCTGGGAAGGGATACGCTGGAACGGGTGTATGCTTCCCTTTTTCATGCGCAGGCGGGGCTGGTGCGGCCTCAGATCACCTGCGGCACCCATGCGCTGGCACTGGCGCTGATGAGCAATCTGCGCCCCGGGGATGAACTGCTTTCTCCTGTGGGAAAGCCTTACGATACCCTGGAGGAAGTCATCGGCATTCGCCCTTCCCGGGGCTCCCTGAAGGAGTACGGAATCACCTACCGGCAGGTGGATCTGCTGGCGGACGGCGGCTTTGACTGCGAAGGGATTCGGGCCGCAATCAACGAACGCACGCGCCTCGTCACAATCCAGCGGTCCAAAGGCTACCAGACCCGCCCCACGCTGAGCGTAGAGCGCATCGGGGAGCTGATCGCCTTCATCAAGGGGATCCGGCCTGATATCATCTGCATGGTGGACAACTGCTACGGAGAATTTACGCAGACCGTTGAGCCCACCGACGTGGGTGCGGACATGTGCGTCGGTTCTTTGATCAAGAATCCCGGCGGCGGCCTTGCTCCCATCGGCGGCTATATCGTGGGAAAGCAGGAATGCGTGGAGAACGCTGCCTGCCGTCTGACCTCGCCGGGTCTCGGCCGGGAAGTGGGGGCAACACTCCATGCACTGCCATCCTTTTACCAGGGTCTGTTTCTGGCTCCAACAGTGACCGCCGCTGCCATGAAAGGGGCGATCTTCGCGGCCAATCTCTATGAAGGGCTGGGATTTCCCGTCGTGCCGGGCGGTGCGGAAGAGCGCTTCGATATCATTCAGGCCGTGGAATTCGGAACGCCGCAGGGGCTCATCGCCTTTTGCGAGGGGATCCAGGCCGCCGCGCCGGT
>CANQTI010000044.1 GCA_947626725.1 uncultured Eisenbergiella sp. | reverse complement strand
AATTGCCCGTTTCCGACATTTCGCCGGAAACGGGCAGATAAACAGCCTTTTTTACATAAATATACTTTTTCACCGAAACATCCGCTGCATCCCGCGGGAACGAATCTTCTTACTTCGCGGGGATCACCGCGCCGTTGTAATGCTCCTCGATGAACTTCTTGATTTCATCGGATTTGAGCACCTCCACCATCTTCGCGATCGCCGGATTGTCCTTGTTCTCCTCGGTCACGGTGATGATGTTGGCATATTCGGAATCTTCTCCCTCGCGCATCAGATATGCGGTGGTGTCCAGACCGGCCTCCAGGGCTCTGTTGACGTTGACGAAATAGGCGTCAAAGTCGTCGCCCATGGGGATAATGTTAGCCTGATCCATCTCCACGATCTCGATGGGCTTCACATATTCGGTCACCATCTGCGCGCTGGCATTGAGAGAGGTCATTTCGTCGGACAGCTTGATGAAGCCGTTCTCCTCCAGAACCTTCAGCGCGCGGTATTCATTGGACGCATCGTTGGGAACCGCGATGACCGCGTTCTCCGGGAGGTCGTCCACACTGTCCACCTTGTTGGAGAAGCAGGCGTAGGGCTCGATATGAACGGTGCCCGCGCTGTACAGGGTCACGCCCATCTCTTCCTCAATGCTCTCCATGGCCGGTACGTGCATGAAATACGCGAAATCCACTTCGCCGTCCACCAGCATTTCGTTCCAGCTGGCATCCCAGGTGGTGGAAACGATGTCGATCTCAATGCCTTCCGCTGCCAGCAGATCCTTCGCTGCGTTCAGGATCTCGCTGTGAGGGGTCAGATCGCAGACCGTCTTGAGCACAACGGTCTCAGCGGGCGCCTCTTCCGCGGTCTCAGCGGGCGTCTCTTCCGCGGCCACGGTTTCTTCCGCCGCCGTTTCCTCCGGCGCAGCGGTCTCTTCCGCCGCTGCCGTCTCCGCAGGCGCTGTCTCCTGCGCGGGGGCCTGGCTGTTTCCGCAGCCGGTCAGCATGGCCGCCAGCATGGCTGCGGCCGTCAACATGGCTACTGCTTTCTTTTTCATAATATTCACTCCTTTTTTTGCGGACTCTCTGGGAATCCGCAATATTTTATATACATTAAATCCGACAGGCGAAAACCGGTCAGATCAAATGCCTCTTTTTCAGGATCATCTTGGAGCAGGCATCGCCGCAGAACTGCACCGCCTGCACAATGATGATCAGCACAATGATGGTGGCGAACAGCAGATCATGCTGGTAACGGGTATAGCCGAACGTCACCGCTATGTAGCCGATTCCGCCCGCACCGAAGCTTCCGGCCAGCGCCGTCATGGAAATAACGATGACCACCGCGTTGGTGAAAGAACGAATCAGGGACGGCAGCGTCTCCGGCAGCATGACCCGGAACAGAATACGCGCATTGCCGCTTCCCATGGCTTTGGCCGCCTCGATTTTCCCTTTATCGATCTCCAGCAGACTGCTCTCCACCAGCCTCGCAAACAGCGGAACGCAGCTGGCGATCAGGGAAATGATACAGGCGTTGGAGCCATAGGACTGGCCCAGCAGAAGCCTCGCCACCGGCAGCATGACGATGATGATGATCACCTGCGGCAGGGAACGGAAGCAGTTGATGACGGCGCCCAGCACCGTATGCAGGGGCACGCAGGGAAACAGCCCCTCCCGCCCGGTCAGCACCACGACCAGGCCGAGGATCACGCCGAACAGCAGGACAAAGACGGAGGAAATCACCACCATGTACATGGTCTCGCCCAGCGCGGGGATCACCTGATCCCAGACCTCTTTTGAAAAACTGTGCATCAGCACTTCCCAGAACGAATATTTATAAAGGCTCATGCTTTTTCCTCTCTGTACAGCGGACTTCTGCGGCCGTGTATTCCTCATGCCGCAGGACGCCGGATCCGTTGCCTGACGGCCGCAGCTCTCAGCTTTCCCAACCGCTGGCACGCAGCTTGTTGTATACACTGATGAAATTCCTGGCGGTTTCACATTTCGGATTTTCAAAAATCTCCCGAACACTGCCCTTCTCCAAAAGCTCTCCGTTTTCCATCACCGCCACCTGATCACAGGTGTACTTGATGACCTCCAGCTCATGGGTGATCAGAATGATCGTCAGTCCGAGCTTCCGGTTGATCTCCTTGATCAGATCCAGTACGGAGATGGTGGTCTGGGGATCCAACGCGCTGGTGGCCTCGTCACTCAGCAGTACGTCCGGCTCATTGGCCAGCGCCCTGGCAATGCCCACCCGCTGCTTCTGTCCGCCGGAAAGCTGCCCCGGATAAGCGTCCTTCTTATCCGTCAGCCCCACCAGTTCCAAAAGTTCATCGATCCGCTTCCGGATATCCTCTTTCTTCCATTTTTTGATCTTCAGCGGATAAGCGATATTCTCATATACCGTCATAGAATCGAACAGATTAAACTGCTGAAAGATCATACCGATCTTGCTGCGCTGCAAATCCAGTTCTTTCTTATTTAAAGAGGTGACTGTTTTGTCTCCGATCCGCACAGTGCCGCCATCCGGCTCTTCCAGACGATTGATGCAGCGGACCAGCGTGGATTTCCCTGCGCCGGAAAAGCCTACGATGCCGTAAATTTCCCCCTTCTTCACCTCCAGATCGATGCCTTTGAGCACCTGCACCGAACTTTTCTTATTATGAAAGGTTTTGCAGAGATTCTTTACCTCAATGAAATATTCTTCCATTATATCCCTCATTCCGCCGCACAGACGGCACGCGAACCGAAGCCTGTCCTTCAGACAAAAACATACTACGTTCCCCCACCGCATTTGTCAAGTTCTTTTTACAATGCAATCTGCCTACATTTTTACAATGCAATCTACCGGAATCTCCTGGGCCAGCGCGAAGGAATAGAGAAGCCGTTCCTTCACAGGCTTTCCGGTGAGCCGCTCCAGCGCCTGGGCATAATACGCCAGCTGCACCCGGTAACGGCGCACCAGTTCCTCAGGCTCCGATACCGCATCCGTTTTGTAATCCGCCACCACCAGCGCTCCGTCTTCCTCGAAAAACACATCGATGATCCCCTGGACCAGCACAGTCTCCTGTTCCGGCAGTCCCGGCTTCAGACGGCTGGCCGGTATTCCCAGCACAAAAGGCTGTTCCCGGAACAGGCGTCCCCTCTCCAATGCGGCCCGCATGCGCTCCGCCAGCCCGGAGGCGAGGAACCGTTCCACCTTTCCGGGATTGACGGCCGCCGCATATTGCGCGGACAGTTCCCCGGTTTCCCGCTTCCTGCGGATGACCTCCTCGATCCGCTCCCTGGTCCAGCCCCCTGCACCTTTTTCTTCAAAAGGAAACAGCTCCAGCAGACGGTGATAGGCGCTGCCCCGCAGCGCGCCGCCGATGCCTTCTTCTCTGGCTTCCACAAATCGGGGCACATAAGGGACGGCCACTTCTTCCCGAAACAGTTCGGCACTGCCCTCCGCCATCTCCTGCATCCCCGCCATTTTCAGCTCGGATACCGTGGTCTTTACGAACAGATCTGCCAGATCCGCATGGGCATAGGGTGCCGTGAGCCGCTCCCGCAGCCGCTGATATTCTCCCAGCTCCGGCTCCTGCACCGTCTCAGCGCGCAAAAGCCGCTCCCGCAGCCGATTTCCGTCCGCTGCAAAGGCGATTTCCCTTCGCACCAGATCCGCCTGCCTAAAACAGTGCACCGCATATCCCGACGCCCGCCAGGGGCCGAGCAGCATATCCAGATAACAGGAAGCCTCACGCAGCCGCGCGGCAAAAACCGTCCCCGCCGCGGCCCCCTCCCCCGCGAAATCGCCGTCCGCGACACCGGCATGTGCCGTTTCCGCTGCATTCTCCTGCGGGAAGCACGCCCCGGCGCTCTCCTCCTCTCCGCTCTCTTCCGGCGCATCCTCCTCTCCGCAGGCCGCTGTCAAAATCAGCTTTTCCTCTGCCCGAGTCATCGCCACATACAGGACCCGCAGTTCCTCTCCCAGGTCGTCCCGCCCGCGCTTTGCGGTCAGAATCTTTTTCTTCAGCGTCGCCCGCCGGGTCCTCGCCGTCGGATCCACGCAGTCAATGGCCAGCCCCAGGTCCATATCCATGATCACCGGCTGGCGCTGATCCTGCCTGTTGAAGCGTTTGGAAAGGCCGCACACGAAGCAGATGGGGAATTCCAGTCCCTTGCTCTTATGGATGCTCATGATCCGGACCACATCCGCGTTTTCATCCAAATCTCCCGCTTCCCCGTAGTCGATTTCGTACTTTTCCAGCTGCTCCATATACCGGATGAAATGAAACAGTCCAAAATAACTGGTCTTTTCAAAGCTCTCTGCCCTGGTCAGCAGCATTTCCACGTTGACGCGCCGCCGGTTTCCGCCCGGCATGGCGGTCACCTGATACAGATAACCGGTTTCCTCCAGAAACTTCTCCAATAGGCTATGGATGGGCAAATAGACCGCGTATTCCCGGAACCGCCGCACCAGCTCCAGAAAATTCCGGCACTTCTCCGTAAGCTCCTCCGGATATGCGCACAGGCCCATGACCGCATCCTGTCCCCGCCCTTCCGGGCCGCCGTCCGGGTCCGTCCCCGATCCTGCCGCTTCCTCCAGACAGACAAAAAGCTTTTTCCGACGTTTCTCTTCTCCTGTCCGCAGCATGGCGATCTCTTCATCCGAAAAACCGCCGATGGGCGAATGCAGCACACCGAACAGCGGGACGTCCTGCAGGGGATTATTCAAAACGCGAAGAAAATGCAGGACATTCTGCACCTCTTTTGCTGCAAAATACCCGGTACGGGAGGTCACGTGCACGGGGATCCGTTCCTCCTCCAACACCTGCTTGAAGGTTTCATCCCAGCCGGCAGCGGTTCGCAGCAGAATCACCATATCCCCATAGGCAGCGGGACGCAGTTTCCCAGTGCTCTTGTCCCGAACGGGAAGATGTCCCACCAGTTCCCGGATCCTGGCCGCCGTCATGCGGGCCTCCTGCTGCCTGGCCTTTTCTCCGTTCTCCTCACTGACCGCCAGCAAAAGCTCCGGTTCGTAAGGGGAATGCGCTGCATATGGCCCTCCCTGTTCGACAGGCGGCTCCGGGAACTGTGCCGCCGGATAGAGCGCGGCATCCCGGTCATATTCTACACCGCCCAGTTCCCGATGCATGATCCGGGAAAAAATATCGTTCACGCAGGCCGTCACCTGGGAGCGGCTCCGGAAATTCTGCCTCAGGTCCACCCGGACGCAGTTTCCTCCCGTCTTCTGATACCGGTCGAATTTCTCCAGGAAAAGCTCCGGTCTCGCCAGGCGGAATTTATAAATACTCTGCTTCACATCCCCCACCATAAAACGGTCAAAGCGCCCCTGCTCCTCCCCCGAAATGCTTGTGAGCAAAAGCTCCTGCACTAAATTGGAATCCTGATACTCATCGATGAGAATCTGTGCGAAATGAGCCCGATACTCTTCCGCCGTTTTCGAGGCGCAGACAACCCCGTCCGCATTCCGCACCAACAGAATTTTCAGTGCGAGATGCTCCATATCCGAAAAATCCAACAGATTTTTTTCCCGTTTCTTTTTCTCCAGCCGCCGCATGAATGCCAGCACGAGATCCACCAGTGTCTGCAGAGCCGGTGCCGCCTTTCGCATATCGAAGGCCCAGCGCTCGGGCGGAACCGCAAAGCAGCCGTCCCGAAGACCGCTCAGAAGCTGCTTGACCCGTTCCCGCTCCTTCTTCGCCCGCTCCCGCTTCTGCGAGGAAACGGCCGCGTCCTTTTTCACCGGAAGGCGCACGAAGGAAAGCGCCTGAATCGCCGCGTAAAACGCGGCCGCATCCGGAACACGCCCGTCCGTATCCGCTGCCGCCGTGCCTGCAGCGCGCCGCAGCGCCTCCACTAACGTCCGGTCCGCTTCCAGCGCGGGCAGATACGGATAAGGCCCGTCCGGCTGACGGCACAGCGCGGCTGTTTCCTCCAGCTGTTGCTCACAGGCCAGCAGCGTCTCCCTCACTTCTTTCCAGACGAGGGCAAACCAGTCTGTCTTCTGCAGCTCCTCCGGCGAGGAAAATGAAAAATCTTCCCGATGCGCGGCAAGCCATTCCTCCGGCCATGGATAACTCATGGCGAACTCATAGAGGGAAAGGATCAGTTCTTCCAGTTTCCCGTCCCTTCCTCCGGTCACAAAGCACTCCACGCAGTGCAGAAATGCGGGCTCGCTCCGGGCATAGGCCTCTTCGAGAAGCTCCCCCAGCACGTCCTGCGCCAGAAGCTTTTGCTCGCCGTCGTCCGCCACACGAAAATCCGGATCCAGGCCGATCTCATGAAAATGGTTGCGGATCAGATACAGGCAGAAGCTGTCAATGGTAGTGATCTGCGCGTTGTGCAGCAGCGTGAGCTGCCGCTGCAGATGCAGATCCTCCGGCCGTTCCTGCGAAAGGGCAAAGAGCTCCCGCTCCAGGCGTTCCCGCATCTGGGCGGCCGCCGCGTTGGTAAAGGTCACCACCAGAAGCCGGTCAATATCTACCGCGCTTTCGGGATCGGTGACCAAACGCACAATGCGCTCCACCAGCACCGCCGTCTTCCCGGACCCGGCGGCGGCGGAAACCAGAATATTGCAGTTTCTCAAATCGATGGCTCTTCTCTGGTCATCCGTGAATTTCGTCCCCACCGGCTGCCTCCTGTCTGATGCGCGCAAGCGCCTCTTCATCCTTCAGATTCTCCAGCTCCCTGGCCAAATACCCATCGATCTGCCCGTCAAAGCCGCATACCTTTCGATAGGCGCAGAAATCACAGGCGCTCCTGTTCCCCTGCACGTACGGGTCCAGCGCAATCCGTCCGTCCAGGATCTGCCGCCCCGCCTGTCGGATCCTTTTTTCCACAAAGGCCGAAACGGCCCTGAAATCCGCTTCTTCCATGACGCCGGAGCGTGCGGAAAAGCTGCCGTCTTTTTTCCGTTCCACCGGCACCACATCGGAGCGGTCCGCAAAGCTTTCATCCAGCCCCCGCACCACAGCCTCGCTGGCATTCACCACGCCTGTGGTGCGCAGGGCCCGCAGAATCTGCACATTGATCTCCTCCGGGCTCATTTCCGCCTGATCCGTCTCGATCACCGGATCCTGCACCCGATAATAGAGCATGGCGGCCGGGACGATCTTCTTGCCGGGATGCTTTCTGGCGGTCAGCTCCATGGCCGCATTCAGATAGACGACCAGCTGAAGCTGCAGCCCATAATACAGGGCCGCCAGGGAAAAATCCCGGCTTCCCGACTTATAATCCACCACCTTCACATAGACCCGGTCCCCTTCCTCCCGGATATCCAGCCGGTCGATGCGCCCCCGCAGCCGCATCCGCTCGTCCTCTCCCAACGCGACATTGACCGACTCCAGATCCTCCGCCACTGAAAAGGACACCTCAAACTGCTCCGGCACAAAACTCCCCTTTTTCAGCTGATACTGCATGGCTGCCACGGTTCGGCACAGGATGCGCCGTATTCTGGAGATCATATAGGCGTTGCGGGCGCTGTCAAAGAGTACCGTATTGCGATAGACAGCGGCATATCCGTCCACCGCCTCCGCCACCAGACGTTCCCCTTCCTCCGGCGGAAAGTCGAACCAGGTATATCCGTTCTCCCTGAGTTTTTCCGCAAAGAGCTCCAGAACACCATGAAACAGGTTGCCCAGATCCACCGCTTCAAAGGAAAACTCTTCCTGTTCTTCCAGCTGCAGGCCGTAGCGCAGGAAATGCGCGTAGGCGCAGGCCGCATACTGTTCCAGACGGCTCACGCTTCCCAGAAGTGTTTGCCCGTAAAGAGCCGCTGCCACCGCTCTGGTCAGCGGAGATTCCCGATACCGCAGGAAAGCAGTATCCGTCAGCTGCCCGCTCCATATGCCATAGACCTGATCCCTCCGATAGAGACGGTACAGAGTAAAAAAGGAGCGTTCCTCCGCTTCCTGCATCCTGCCGTCCGCAAACCGGCGCAGGCCCGCGGCCAGATACTGCCTGCCGTCCCGAAAGGTCTGCACCTGCTCCAGCATCGGCGCATTCTCCGGGCACTGCACCGCCAGCCCCGGAAACAGACTCTGCAGCTGCCCCACCAGGAAACTGGGCCGCAGCGCCTTTCCCTCCGCACTCATCCGCGCCCAGGACAGGATCAGCCGTTCGGAAGGCTTTGTCATGTTCAGATACAGGTAAAAACGCTGAATATACATCTGCTGTCTCGGAGAAGGGGCCAGTTCTCTTCCGGAGGACGCCAGGAACTCCCGGTCCAGTTCCGAAAGGATCCCGCCCTTCCCGGCGTTCCGGGGGATATATCCGTCATTGACCCCCGCGAAAAAAAGCGCCTTTACCGGCTTTAAGCGGGTCCGCTCCATGTCTCCCACCACCACGCGGTCCACATTCTGGGGGATGGTCCCCACCTGGATCTCATCAAATCCGGCCTCCAGGATTTTCGCAAATTCTTCCGCCTTCACCGGCTCTTCCCCGATCAGACTGACGATCTGATCCAAAAGATCCATGACCAATCGGTAGATCTGCGCATATTCCCGCTCCCGCACCGCATCCTTTTCCCGCGCGAACTTTTCCTCGAACCGTTTCAGCTTCTGCTGAACACCATTGTTCGCAATGAACCGATACAGGCCGTCGGCAAACTCCGCCGTCTCCCGAAAATTCCCGAACAGCGGCTCCAGCTGCCGCACCAGACGTGTGCGCAGGGCATTCAGCGCTTCCAGCTCCCGCAGCGGCTCCGCCATATCCCGGGTACGGCCGACGAAGGGAGCCTCCCACTTCTTCCGCCCCCGGATTCCCAAAGAACGGACATAATTTTCCAACCGATCCGTTTCTTCCGGCGCAAAATCCGCCAGTCCGCTGCGCAAATACCGGAAGACCGCCTCGAAGCTGTAATTCTGCACCCGGACCTGCAGCGCGCTCTTGATATATTCAATAAAAGGATTCAGCCCGATCCCCCGGGTCCGATCCACGTACACCGGAATGTCCAGCGCCGAGAATTCCCGCTCCACGCTGCCCCCGTAAACGCTCAGATCCCCGCAGATCACGGCGATATCCCGATAACAGTATCCCTCCTCCCGTACCAGACGGCGGATGGCAATCCCAATCTGACGCACCTCTTCCTGCTGCGTGGACGCCTCCAGCAGCGCAATCTCCTTCGGAGCAGCGCAAAGGCCCCGGCCTCCATCAGAAAACGGTACCGGCGGATACCGGAACAGGCTTCTTTCCAGATGAGCGAGCTGCCGCCTTCCCCGAAACCGCGGCGGCACCTGGGGGGTCAGTCGGACAGGTTCTGCCGCCTCTGTTCCCGCTTCCCGCGCCAGCCGCAAAAGGGAGGCAGCCGTCTTTTTGCTCAGGGCGAACAGCTCCTGCTCTCCGGCCTGGCCGAACGGATCCTCCCGACCATCCATGGTGACCATGATCACCACCTCTCCGGCCAGCCTCAGGAGCTGAAAGATGACCTTATTCTGTACCGGCGTAAAGCCCGTGAAGCCGTCGAACACCACTACGCTGCCCGGAATCAGGCGGGACTTTGGCAGCAGGGAAGCCAGCACCTCCAAAAGCTCCTCCACTGTCAGAAACCGGTCCCGGATGAACTCCAAAAAGCCCTCGTATACCACGCCCAGATCCTTCAGTTTATGGTAAAGCTGTCCCCGCTTTTTCGAAAAATCAGCCAGTTCCTCCAGCTCCCTCGGACCAATCCCGTACTGCATGAATTCGGAGATTGCGGATTTCACCTCATGTACATAACCGGTTCGGCCCAAATTTCCGCCAATCACGGGCATCTGCTCCTTCCGCCCGGCGGCCACCCTGCGCACGATCAGGCTCTTTCCCGTATCGTCCAGCATGGGCATGCCATCCGCTCCCAGTTCCTCAAAAATCCGGTGAGCCAGACGCCCAAAGCTCAGGACATCGATATTCATGATGCCCTTTTTTTCATGCATGGTCACCAGATCCATCTGCGTCTGCATGGTGAACTGCTCCGGCACGATGACAAAAAACTTCTTCTCCGGCGCGGCCTGTGACTGTGCGATGATTTCCCGATAAACATATGTGCTTTTTCCCGCGCCTGAAGCGCCGATCACCAAACGAAGGGACATGGTCCTTCTCTCCTTTTAGGCGGATAGATATGATTTCGCGCAGGACGAAGGCGCCGGCGCCCTGCCGGTGTCCTCATCCTGCGCGGCCGATGCCGATATTCACTCCGCCAGCACGCTGTCCTCGCCCTCCGGCAGGATCAGGCCGAGCAGGATGCCCACCACGGCAGCCAGCGCCAGGCCGGAAATCGTCACAGTTTCCGTAACCGGAATGCTGTCGCAGCCGATGCCCAGCACAAGAATGATGGCGGCGGTCAGAAGGTTTCGGCTGTTGCCGAAATTGAGACGGGAATTGATCAGGATCCGGACGCCCACCGCAGAGATCATGCCGTAGAGGACGATGCTGATGGCCCCCGTCACAGGAGAAGGCAGGCTGGTGATGAAACCGCCGAATTTGCCGATCGTGCCAAGCACAATGGCGAACACCGCAGCGATGCGGATGATGGACGGATCGTAAACCTTCGTCACCGCCAGAACGCCCGTGTTTTCTCCGTAGGTCGTATTGGCGGGACCGCCCAGCAGACCGGCCAGCGCCGTGGCGAGGCCGTCGCCCAGAAGCGTCCGGTGCACGCCGGGATCTTCAAAGAAATTCTGCCCTACGACCGCGCCGTTGGTCGTGATATCTCCCACATGCTCGATCATCGTCACCAGCGCAATGGGAGCCACCGCCATGATGGCATCCATGCGGAAGGTGGGCGCGCAAAGGATCTGAGAGTAAATGGCCTGATCCATAAAGGAAATCCAGTGGGCCTGACGGACCGCCGTGAAGTCGCAGAATCCCAGCGGCAGGCAGACCAGATAGCCCACGATGATCGCGAACAGAATGGGCATCAGATTGAAGATCCCCTTCGCCCAGATGGAGACCACGATGACCGTGGCCAGCACCACCACCGTCACCAGAATGGATTTCATGCTGAATACGCCGTCGTGATAAAAGGCACTGTTGATGGCGGATGCGGACAGCCGCAGTCCGATGACGATGATCACGGGGCCGGTCACAATGGGCGGCAGCAGCTTATTCACCTTTTCATAGCCGAAAATCTTGATCAGCAGCGCGAACGCCGCATATACCAGACCGGCGACGATCAGCGCGCCTTTCAGAGCCGCCAGCTTTTCCAGATAGTCCGGATCCCCCACCCGGGAATC
>CANQTI010000043.1 GCA_947626725.1 uncultured Eisenbergiella sp. | reverse complement strand
GGAAATACCACCAGCCATACAGCACGCGCTCCAGATTGAATCCCCGATGCGTCATATCATTGCTCGTCATGCTGTATGCCGCACCGAAATCAAAGGGAGAGCCAAATCGAATCACGTTGTAATACATGAGCCCCGCCCCCACCAACAGAAACGGCAGGCCAAGAGCCAACGTATTTCCGACGCCTTTTCCGGAAAGCAGCGTTCTCTTTTGAAACACTTCCTCCCAAAACAAGGGCAGTGCGAGAAACGAGAAAAGCAAAAACTGCGGTCTGCATCCGGCCGTCGCGGCCATACAGAGCGAGCCGAAAAAATACAGTACCGTCTTTCCGCGCTCCCGATTCAATCCCGCCAGCCACGCCCACAGACCTGCTGCTGTGAACATATAGGCCGCAGCGATCGGCACATGGTAAAGATCCGGCCGAATCAGCAGATAAAACAGGGAATATCCGCCCACCAGCATGAACACACCTGCATAATACAAAAAGAACGGCGTTTTCGGGAAGTACCGCTTCATCACTTCATAGACCAGCCCCGCACAGGCCGCCAGGAAGCCGACCATAAAAAGGAAAACAGCCTGATAGTTCTGAAGATCCTTTCCTGTTACCAGATAATACGGCAAATAGACAAGCAGCTCCGGCACGATCCCGAAATAGACATAATATGTTCCGTCATACCAGGCGTAATCCGCCCGATAAGGGATTTGCCCCGCCTGCAGGCAGATGGTATCATACGGATTTTCCATCTCCAGCAATCGGGGATCTCCTTCCCCCAGATCGACCTTCCCCTCCGTCAGTGCGCGGGCCAATTCCTGATACTGGGCGTGATGAAGCGCCAGGTTCTGCTGACAGGCCGGATTGATCCGCACGAAACAAAACAGCAGGCCCAGCGCCAAAAAAACAAATGCTGAGATTCCTGCGCGCATTCGCCTTTGCTCTGTTCCCCGAACGCAGACTTCCTCAAAAGGCCGTATCATTCGCTTTCCCGGCAGGCCAATCAGCAGCGCTGCCAGACAAAACCAGATCAGGAAACGGACAGGATGAAACGAAAACGGCATCCTGCCATTGATCTGCAGCCCGTTGACCCTGCATACCAGATCCCCCATTTCTCCCGGTCTGGCGCTGCCCGCTCCATCGGCGGTCTCCAGACGCAGATACAGATTTTTTACCTTTCCGTAAGGGTAGATCTTCATCCAGGCATTCTGCGCCACTTCCCGCAGCAGCACCCTGCCGTTTCCCAGCTGATAGGTATAAAGATCGCCCTCATCCTGTGCGAAAACAGTTGCGCGGATCTGATATCCGGCAGGAATATCGATATCCAGCCAAAGGCGTTTCACTTCCTTTTCCAGCCCCATGACTTTTAAAAGCATGGCGCCGCCCGGCACCCGCGGATAACCGTTTTCCTCATATACACCCGCATCGTCCCCGGAGGCTGTCTCCATCTCTTCCGCCGCGACATACGTATAGACGGCCTCTGTACGCGCGGTCACGTCCTCTCCTCTGACCGCCAGCGTGCTCCAGAAAGAGGCCTGACATATTCCAAATTCCAGTACAATGGCGGCAAGCAGTGAAATCACCGCCCATTTGCATTTCACCAGACGCATACCGCCCTCTCCCATTCCCTTTCACACAAATTTCGGATGCAAGGTTATTTTATACGAAACCCCTGTCGATTGCAAGAAGCTTATCCGCTCGTTCCGCCGCGGCGCTTGTCCGCTCTTCCGGTACGGCATATTCCGCACCCGTCTTTTCCGTCAGACGGCCTTCACCTGTAGTACTTCATCACGATCTGCAGTTTCGGATTTCCCTGATACATATCAATCTCCGGATAGTAAGCCACGGTCATTGTGATCCCCCTGTCCCGACCCCGGCCCGAATACAGCAGTTCCATGGCTTCCGTCCCATATTTTTGCGCCACACAGGATTCGAAGGCCTCCCGGTCCCCGAAATATACCATCTCCAGTTCCCTGTTATTGTCATCGCGCACGATAAACCGCAGCACATTTTTCTTTTTCCCCAATACTCTGGCGGATAGGAGCCGAAGATCCCGATTGACAAAAAGCGGTCTGGTATTTCCATTGCCGAAGGGCTCCAGGCAGGCCAGCTCCTCCACCAGAGAACAATCCACGCCGGATATCGGCCATACCGCATCGATGCGCACGCGTTCCTGCAAATCCGCATCCGTCAGTTCACAGAGCGCATTGATCTCACGCCGGAAAGCATCCACATCCTCTTCCCGCATCGAAAAGCCCGCTGCCATTTTATGACCTCCGAAGCGCGTAAAGAAACGCCTGCATTTCGTCATCTCTTTATAAATATCGTATTTTTCCACGGAGCGCGCACTGCCCTTGATCTCTGTCTCTCCCCGAGTCAAAACGAAAACAGGCTTATCATATCGCTCTCTGAGCCGTGACGCGACGAGACCGGCAAGACTCTCATGACAGCCCGGCAAATATACCACCAATACCCTGTCGGCCTTCAGCGGTCCGTCCTCAATGATCGCCGCCGCCTCTTTCGCATACTGCTCCGTCATGTTTTTGCGGCTCTCATTCAATTCTTTCAAATAAGAGGCCCTGGTTACGGCCTCCTCCCATGTCCCGCTCTCCAACAGCGCGACCGCTCTCGAAGCGGTATCCAGCCGCCCCGAAGAATTCAGGCAGGGGCCCAGCACAAAGCCGAGATGATAAGCGCTAAGCCGCTTCCCGCTGTTTCCGGGCAGGATCCCGTTCACCTCCATCAAAGCGCGAAGCCCCAAGTTTCGGCTGTCCTGCATCAGTTCCAGTCCTTGCCGTACCAGGATCCGGTTTTCTCCCTGCAGGCGCATCACATCCTCCACCGTTGCGAAAGCCGCAAATTCCAGAAGTTCATCCAATACGCCTCGCTCCCTGCCGGGCAGGGCCGCGTCCAGTCCGGGCCCCGGCAGCCCGCAGTCCGAAAACAGCTGTTGGATCAGTTTAAAGGCCACCATGGCCCCGCAGATTTCAGGAAACGGGTATCCGCAATCCGGCAATTTAGGATCCACGATCACATCCGCAGGCGGTAAAATATACTGCTTTTTTACTTCTCCGCTTTCCCTCTCTTCTGTTTCTTCATACGGAATTTCATGATGATCCGTCACGATCACAGTCATTCCATATTCTTTTGCCAGCCGGACCTGATCGAAAGCCGCGATACCGTTATCACAGGTCAGAATCACATCCACCCCGTCCCTGCGCGCTTCCTCCACCAGGCTCTCATTCAGCCCATATCCATCCTTCATCCGGTGCGGAATCGCCGTATCCACCTTTCCGCCCAGAGTCTGCAGCCCTTTCTTTAAAATATAAGAAGAACAGATCCCGTCCGCATCGTAGTCCCCTACGACGCGGATGGATCTGCCCTCCCTGATCTTATTTTCTAAAAGCGCCGCCGCTTCCGCAATTCCTGAAAGCAAAGCCGGATCATACAGCTGATCTATCGTGCCGGAGAGGTATTTCTGGATCGCTTCATCCCCCACCACCCCCCGGTTGCGGATAATGCGCGCTGTCAGCGGATGGATATGATACTTCCGGGCAATTCCATAAAAATCCGCCCCTTTTCTCACTTCACACCATTCTGCCATCTTGATCTGCCTGCACTTTTCTATGAAATTTTAACTGTATCAGCAGTGTCTCACAACACCTTTCTCATCCGTTCAAACCAAAGACCGTCAGGCATTCCTCCGATTCGATTCCGCCTGCCGTCATTTCGCTGCTTTTTGGCCCTTCTTCCCCTGCGCCGCGGGCGATTCCTTTTTCACCAGCTTCGTGCGCATCAGATACCACATGGCGCCGGTCAGACACACGGAGGAATACGCACCGCAGACGATGCCTACCATCAGCGGCAGGGCGAATTCCTTGATGCTGGACACGCCCAGCACATACAGTGCCGCCACCATGATGAAGGTGGTCAGGGACGTGAAGATGCTTCTGGACAGCGTCTGGGTGACGCTCTGGTCCACCAGCTGCTGCAGATCGGCCTTGCTCCCGGCCAGCTGCAGGTTTTCACGCACACGGTCGAAGATGACGATGGTGGCGTTGATGGAATAACCGACGATGGTCAGCATGCAGGCGATGAAGGTATTGCCCACGGACACCTTCGCGATGGCGTAGAACGCCAGCACCACCAGCACGTCATGCAGCAGAGCCAGCACGCTGCTGGCACCGAAGCGGATATCCTTGAACCGGAACCAGATATAGATCAGCATCAGCACTGTGGCGACCAGGATGGCCAGGACAGCGCTGGAACGCATCTCGGAGCTGATGGTGGAGCTGATGGTCTCGGCCGTGATGCCCGATTCATCCACGCCGAACTGCTCCGCCAGGGCCTCATTGAGCTCTTCCCTCTGCTCCACGCTTAAGGTGCGGGTCTTGAAAATCACTTCATTGGTGCCCTGTACCTTCTGCGTCTGCACATTGGGATCGCCGCTGATGTCCTCGATCACAGGCACCACGTTCGCGTCCAGATCCTCAATGCTCCTGTTCTCCGGGAAGGTCACGTTGGTGGAGGTGCCGCCGATGAACTCCAGACTGTAGTTCAGCGGATTGCCTGTGGATGCTTTATTGATCCCCATAAACACGAAACCCGCCACGATCACCGCGCCGGAAACCGCGAAGAAGACCGCCTTTTTGCCCAGGAAATCGATAGGCTTTCTGTCTTTCGCCCGGCCATAATATTTTTCATTCTGAAAACCGACCGCATACAGCGCGTTCAGGATCAGCCGGGTCACCACCAGGGCCGTGAACATGGACAGCACGATACCGAGGGCCAGCGTCTGGGCGAAGCCCTTGATCGTGCCCGTTCCCATCCAGCCCAGCACCGCGGCCGCGATCAGCGTGGTCACGTTGCCGTCAAAGATGGCGGAAAAGGCCTTCTGGAAGCCGATCTTAATGGAAGAACGCACCGTCTTGCCGGTGGCGATTTCCTCCCGAATACGGGCAAATATGATAACGTTGGCATCCACGGCCATGCCGATGGAAAGGATGATGCCGGCGATGCCCGGAAGCGTCAGGGTCATATCAAAGCCGTTCAGCAAAAGCACCAGCATGACCGTATACAGACACAGCGCCAGCGAACTGGCCACGCCGGGGATCCAGTAGACCGCGATCATGAAAATAACGATGATGGCAAGGCCGATGGCACCCGCGATCAGGCTCGTCCGAATGGCATTGCTGCCCAGCTGGGCGCCCACTACGTTGGAACGCATCTCGGACAGCTCCAGGGACAGGCCGCCGATCCGGATGGTGGAGGCCAGGATATTCGCCTCTTCAAATGAGCCCATGCCGTTGATCACGGCACGGCCGTCGGTGATCTCCGCCTGTACTCTGGGCGCGCTGACTACCTCGTTGTCATATATGATATAGATGACATCATGATTGGGATAGGCCGCCTTCGTGGCATCCGCAAACTTCTGCGTCCCCTCTTCTGTCAGGCTTAAGGATACCACAGGTTCCTGATTGCCCAGATCGTCGGACTGATATCCGGCCTGCGCATCCGCCACGTCGGTGCCGGTCAGCACCACTTCGCCGTTGGTATCCATGAACATCAGGGAACCGGGGCTGCCCAGCTCCTCCAGAATCGCGTTGGCATCGGACACGCCGGGGATCTCGATATTGATCCGGTTGCTGCCCTCCTGATAAACCTGCGCCTCGGTGGAATAGCTGTCCGCACGCTGCTGCAGCTTAAAAATCGTATCGTTCATGTCCTCCGCGCTGGGGTTGTCGTCCCCCACCACCTCGTACGTGATGCTGACGCCACCCGCCAGATCAAGGCCCAGCTTGATATTGGAGGCGGAACCGGTCTTCGTCGCGGAATCCACACCGAACACCGCCACAAAGGTACAGGCGATCAGGAGCGCCACCGCGGCGACCAGTGTGATAATCCCTTTTTTCTTGTCCATTTTTCCCATTCTCCTTATTCTTCTTCATCGGCCAGCGCCGCTTTTATCATGATCGCGCATTCCACGCGCTTTTTCTGCAGTTCACAGCCCAGCTCATAGGCACCGTTGATATCGCCACTGCTGTTCCAGGCATTGGCCGCGCAGCCGCCGCTGCAGTAAAACTTCGCGAAGCAGCTCCGGCACTTTTCCCTAGAATAGACATTGCACTTTTTAAATTCGGAAACGATATCCTGCCGCAGGACGCCTTCGTCCACATTGCCCAGACAGAAAGCCTCATTTCCCACGAACTGATGACAGGGATACAAATCGCCCCAGGGCGTCACTGCCAGATATTCCGTGCCCGATCCGCAGCCGGAAAGACGCTTCGCCGCGCAGGGGCCGCCGCTCAAATCGATCATGAAGTGGAAAAAGTTGAAGCCCTTTCCCGCTTTCCTTCTCTGAAGAATCTCCCGCGCCAGCCTGTCGTATTCTTCCGTCAGCTTCGGCAGATCCTCTTCCCGCAGCGCATAGGGCTCCTTCGGATCCGCCACCACGGGCTCCACGGAGATCTGCTCAAAGCCCAGATCCGCCAGATGCAGCACATCCTGTGAAAAGTCCGGATTGTTGTGGGTGAAAGTGCCGCGCACATAATAATTGGTCTGGTTCCGGCTCTCCGCAAGCTTCTGAAACTTCGGCACGATCACGTCGTAACTGCCCTGACCGCCCCGGAACGGGCGCATCCGGTCGTGAACGGCCTTCCGCCCGTCGATGCTCAAGACCACATTGCTCATTTCCCGGTTGACGAACTCCTGTACCTCATCGTTCAGAAGCACGCCGTTGGTGGTCAGTGTAAACCGGAATTTCTTATGATAAGGCTGCTCCAGACTCCGGCCGTAGGCCACCAGATCCTTCACCACCTGCCAGTTCATCAGCGGTTCGCCGCCGAAAAAATCCACCTCCAGGTTGATCCGGTTCCCGGAATTCTTCACCAGGAAATCCAGCGCCTTCTTCCCCACCTCAAAGGACATCAGCGCCCGCCTGCCGTGATATTCGCCTTCTCCGGCAAAACAGTACGCGCAAGCCAGATTGCAGTCGTGAGCGATATGCAGGCACAGCGCCTTGACAACAGTCGGCCGGTCAGCGAAGCTGTCGATATAGGGCTCGTAGATATCCTCCGCGAAAAGGGCCCCCGCCTCGGCCAGCTCCAGGATCTCCTCCGCCGCGCTGTACAGCGCTTCTTCCGGCTCGGGGCTCGCCCCCGCGGCGCCGTCAGGATCCTCCATATGGCCGACACCGTGCGACGAAGCAGCGGCCGCGCGCTCGGGAACGGCCCCCTGCTCCGCGGAACCGGTGCCGCGCTCAGAAAAGGAACTGCCCTCCTGCTCTGCCAGCGCTTCGGCCAGCGTCTTCGCGTCCCGCACGCCCTCCTGCCAGAGCCGCTCCGCCGTCGGGAGCGCCCGATAAACCACATCATCCACAACATGAACGCTGCCGCTGTTGACATCCATCACGATGTTGTAACCGTTATTCTGAAACTGATGTATCACTAAAACGTATATCCTTTCTTCCGCCCGTCGGCTGTACGAATAATAAGCAGCGATTCCCATCGCTGCTTATAAACTGTTTTCCGTCTGCTTATTTTACCTTTTCACAGCTCTGGTTGCCTACTGTACAGGATGTCTTGCATGCAGACTGGCAGGATGTCTGACACTCCATACAGCCGCCCTTTTTCATGGATTCCTTCAGGTCTCTCGTTGTCAATGTCTTGATGTGCTTCATCTTTCATGGCCTCCTTATGCCGACCATCTCCCGTCGGGAGCCGTCTTTTTTCATAACTTCGTACAGTATATCATAAAAAGAATGCGAGGAAAAGTACTTTTTTCAAAAACTTCTATTTTTCGCGCCAGCCGGGACCGTCCGCATGGACAGGGCAGTACGGGGCGAGGCAGGCCCCTTCCCGACATGCACATTCCATTTTCCCGGACCGTTAGAAAAACGCCGGTTCTTAGCGAAGCAAATCCGTAAGGACGCCGCTGAGCTTAGAACCGCTGCGTTTTTCTCGAGCGCGAGCGTGTCCGGAAAAGGAATGTGCATGTCGGGAAGGGGCCTGCCTCGCCCCGTACTGCCCTGTCCATGCGGACGGTCCTGGTGGGATGCCTCAGCTGATCATGCCGCCCAGCATGCCGCTGCCCGCACAGATCATGAGCGTGGTGAAAAACCGGGTGTTCAGGTCCTGGAAGGAATGGTTCACGGCCAGCGTCAGAGCCGCCAGCACGCAGAAGTACAGCACGCCGCAGATCAGCCCCCAGAAAAAACGCCGGTCCTTCACGCATTTTCCGCAGAGGAACCCCGCGGCCAGGGACGAAAGCGCGTAGATCCCGATAATACCTATGTTTACAATATCCTCTGACAACTGCAGCCGGTATAGAAGCAGCGCCAGCAAAAGAAGCCCCGCCCCCGTCAGAAGATATGCGGCCAGCAGACATTTGATCAGCGCTGCCGGAATGGCAGGTGCGGCCTTCTGCGTCTGTCTCATGTTTCCCATATTCATCTCTCCCATCCTTTTCATTCGGTCCGCATTCCGTCTGCCGCTCATCCGCATGGGTCGGCGGCTTTCGCGTCCTTCGCCGCAGGACCGCAAAATACGGCCGTCGGTCAGCGGTTTCCATTTCATGTATATTCCGCCCTGTCCCCGAACATTCCGGCGGATGTCCTGGGGCAAATGTCCGGGCGGAGTCCGGAGCGGATTTCTGGGACGTGCGTCCGGGGCGGAGTCCGGAACAAACGTCTGCGCCTGATGTCTGGAACGTGTGTCCGGGACCGTCGGCGGCCGTCCTGTGCACCGTTTTTCTTGACGCTTCTTCCCCCGGATGATACAATGAAGGAAGCGGGACGGAGAAGACACTCATCGCAAAAAACGCAGTTCCGTACATCATCATATAAAGGGGGTTGGATCCCATCGAAAAAAAGATTTCCGTGATGGATGAAACAGGCAGAGAATATGAAGCGACCTACCCGAAAAGGGCCAGAGGTCTTGTGAAAAAAGGCAGGGCACGCTTTGTAGACGAAAATACGATCTGCCTTGCGTGTCCGCCTGCGATACAGGAGGATATCGATATGACCGATCTGAATCATAAAAACAAAGCGGACGAAAGACAGACAGAAGCGAAAGCAGCGGAAGGCGTCCGGGACGAATCCAAACGCCGGACATCAGAACAGGATGGAAGGCTGACAGAAGCAAAAGCGTCAGAAGCCGTCCAAGACGAATCCATGCGCCGGACATCAGGACAGGATGAAAGGCTGACAGAAGCAAAGGCGGCGAAAGCCGTCCAAGACGAATCCATGCGCCGGACATCGGAACAGGACGATGGACAGACAAAAGCAGCAGAAGCCGTCCAGGACGAACCCGCGTTCACGGCGCCGGAACAGAACGGGACCGGCGCGGAAAATGGCGGCATATCCAGCCTTATGAAAGCTGTCGCAGCACGCATCCGAAACAGCACGCCCCAAGACGGGCCCCTGCTTTCCGTCGATTATGTGCTCAGGCAGCTGGAGGCGGTCCATCAGGACGATGCGCACATTTTCAGGGCGCTGGACACCCTGACGGCGATGGAGGACGGTTCCTGTGGGAATCCTGGCACACCCGGGAATCTGCTGGGCCAGGCAAAGGCCAACGCGATCCGGGATATCGCGGTCCGACGCGAAAACACCAATCTGGAGCTCATCAAGTTCTATGAAAAGCTGTACGACGATCTGCGGTCC
Organism: uncultured Eisenbergiella sp.; assembly: GCA_947626725.1. GTDB lineage: Bacteria > Bacillota > Clostridia > Lachnospirales > Lachnospiraceae > Gallintestinimicrobium. The sequence continues at coordinate 1,890 of CANQTI010000043.1, read as the reverse complement.
GAAACCTGTCCGCCCCAGCCGCGGAAGATGAAGCCTCAGGAAATCTATGACCTCATCGAGCGCAACCGGCTGAGCGGAATGAACGATGAGGCGCTCCATGCGGAGCTGATGGCCGTACTTCGGGAATCCCTGTAGTCGGGCCGATACAGGGAGGCAGCCTGTGAAACGTCCATAAAATACCTGCCAACGATCTTGGCCCCGCGCACAGCGTGCGCGGGGCCGTATTGATCCGCAGAAGCGGCCCCGGTTTCCTGCCGGGACCGCTCTGCTCTCCATATTCATACTTCTTCCGCCGCAGCCGCTCCTGTTCTTTCGCGGTCGCTCTTCTTCCGCGAAAGTCATACTCCCCGGGCCGCGGTCACTCTTCCTCTTCCACGGGCCGCACGGTGACGAGCACCCGGCCTACCCGCAGATCATCCATCTCCAGCACCGTGACAGTGATATTCTCGTAATCGAAGCTGTCCCCGGCTTTCGGAAAACTGCCGAATCTCTCCAACGTCCAGCCTCCTACGGTGATGGACTCGGTCTCGAAGCTGTCCTCATCCCACTCCATCAGCTCGCAGAATTCGCCGATGGTGACGTCGCCGTCCAACTCATACTCATGTTCGCTGCGTTCCACCACGTCCTTCACCACTTCGTCGGTCTCATCCCAGATATCTCCCACGATCTGCTCCAGCACATCCTCCATGGTGACCATTCCTATCGTGCTGCCGTAATCATCAGTGACGATGGCGATATGGGTCTTCTGCTGCCGCATGATGTTGAGGACTGCAGGCAGTTTGGTAGTTTTATAGACAAAACAGGGTTTGATCAGCAAACTGCGGAAATCCGTTACCGGTCCGTCCAGCAGCGCGCGATAATAATGGTTCAGATACAGCACACCGATGACCCGCTCTCGCTGCTCGTCATACATCGGCAGACGGGAAAACTTGCTTTTTTCAATCCTTGCACGGATCTCCTCGACATCGTCGTCGATCTCCAGCGCTTCCATATCCACCCGGGGAGTCATGACCTCCCGAACGGAAATCTCGGCGAAATCCAGGGCATTTTGCAGAAGCTCCGACTGATCCTCGTCAATGATGCCCTCGTCTTCGCTGGTTTCAATCAGATCGATGAGTTCCTCTTCCGCGGCCTGTGCTTCTTCGTCCTCGTCCAGCTTTTCTCCCTTCAGAGGAGCGGTGAGAAGATTCACCAGACCGCAGATCACCCATGTCACCGGGGTCAGCACCGTCATCAGGAACTGAAGCGGGGCGGATACTTTCAGCGTGAAGGACAGCGGATTGCGTCTCGCAATGATCTTGGGCATAGTCTCGCCGAAGATCAGCACCAATATGGTCAGCAGGATGGATGCCGCGGAAGTGAACAGATCCTGTCTGCCCGCAGTCGCCTCCACGCCTGCCAGCATCAGCGCCATCAGAGTCGCCACGCTGGAAGCAGAAATATTCACCAGGTTATTGCCGATGAGGATGGCGGACAGTGCCCGGTCGAACCGGTCACAGATGTAAAGAGCCCGTTTCACCGCGCCCCCGGTTCCGGCCTCCAGACGGTTCCGGTTTACTGCGGAGTAAGCGATTTCCGATCCGGAAAAAAACGCGGAAAAAATCAGCAGTACGACGATGGCAAGGCAATAAATCAATAAAGTCATTCCGCCTTCACCTCCTCCCGCACAATCCGCAGGGTCAGGATACGCCGCTTCTCCATCCGGAGCACGGTGATCCGCAGATTATGAAAGGTAAAGCTGTCTCCTTCCCGGGGAATGGCATCAAAGGCTTCATAGGCCAGACTCGCCATATTTTTATGGGCCACCTCTTCCTCGTCATACTCTTCCAGGCCGATGCGGTCCAGACAGTCGTCGATGCTCATGGAAGCGTCCACGTCCCAGGTGTTCTC
>CANQTI010000042.1 GCA_947626725.1 uncultured Eisenbergiella sp. | reverse complement strand
GGAAAGGCTTATTGGGGCAGCGGGCATGAGACGCTGCTGGAAAAATATTACGATGCGGGGGAGTTTTTCACCGTGTCGGATGCGGCGGCGACTATGGAGACCATGTTCGATCTCTACGATGCCGCCCGGGAGGGAAAGTTTTAGCGAAAGTCGGCCGCTTTGTTCCGGCGGCGCGGGCGCATCGGAAAGCGTAATTGCATTAAAAGCAGCATGTACAGGTTTTATGGCAGGCGGCAAAGCGGTCTTCGGACTCTTTTGCGCCTGCCTTTTGCCGTGTTATCGGGTATTTTTGGACGCGGTCCTTTGTTGAGACGTGAAAAGGCGTTATGGCCGGAGAACGCTGTCCGGCGGACAATTTATCGGCCGCAGGCGGCACTGGAGGAGAGGAGAAACAGAAAATAATCAGAAAAATGTTAATATAAACTTGTCAAAAGTAAACCTATATGTTATTATAAGATAACATAAATGAAAAGGGGCGCGTGACAAAAGAGGCATGCGGCGGAAGGCGTAAGGGGGAAAGCGATGCTGGAAAAGAAGATTATGGACTATTATCGGAGTTCTATGCCGTACTGTGACAGGACGGACGTGTCGGAAGAAACCTTGTTGGGGTTCGCCCGCCATGCCTGTTTCCTGCGGGAGAATGTGGACTGGTGCCGGGCGCTGCCGGAAGACATTTTTCTGGAAAATGTGGCGGCATACCGAATCAACAACGAAAGGATTGAGGATTGCAGGCAGTTTTTTTATGACCTGGTGATGCCCCTGCTGGAAGGGCTGAGTCCGGAGGCGGCGGTGCTTCGGGTGAACGACTGGTGTGCGTGTCAGGCGACCTATCATCTGGCCGATGCCAGGACGGCCAACGCCATGACCGTTTACAAAAGCGGATTTGGACGCTGCGGCGAAGAGAGTACCTTTGCGGTAACGGTGCTGCGCAGTGTGGGACTCGCGGCGAGACAGGTATATGTACCGCTTTGGTCTCACTGTGATGACAACCATGCCTGGGTGGAGGTATACTGCGGCGGTATATGGAAGTATTTGGGCGCCTGCGAGCCGGAGCCGGTACTGAACAGGGGCTGGTTCGCCATGCCGGCCTCCCGGGCCATGCTGGTACACGCCAGGAGTTTTGGCCTGCTGCATCCGGATGACAGCCTGATCGCCCGGAACGGCTGCGCCTCCTTTTATAACGTAACCCCGCACTATGCGCGGACTGTCCGGGCGGAGTTTACAGTGATGGGGCCGGAGGGCACGCCGCTGGCGGGACTGCCGATCAAGCTGGAGGTGCTCAACTACGGTCATTACGGAACGATCGCCACGATACCCGCGGATGAAAACGGACGTTTCTGCATCCGGCTGGGCTGTGGGAGCCTGCGGGTGTCCTGCGTGCGGGAGGGGGAACTGCTGTGTGCCCGGACGGAGGTGAAGGGGGAAGGGGAGCTTTGTGTGACGCTGACGCACGTGTCGGAAGATGTCTGGACAGAGTACGTTTTTTACGCACCGCGGGGCGGCACGCCCAAGACAGAGCGCATTTCCAGGGATACTGGGACTGGGGCTGAGCCGGCGCACATTTCCCTGGATGACGGCGACGTGACAGAAAAGCGCAAGGAAAGCAGAGAAAGACGGCTGGCCTCGTATTATCAGGAGGAACGGGCCGCGGCGTTTCCGGAGGCGGCGCGGATCCTGCGCACTGCGGGAGGCAATTTTGAGGAAGTGATGACCTTTCTCGAAAAAGACAGGAATCCGTATCGGATAAAGCTTCTGAAAACGCTGACGCAGAAAGATTACTATGATCTGAGGGCGGAGGTGCTGGAAGAGCATTTTGTTCATGCCATGGCTTATGCGGGCCGGGCGGAAGTCCCGGATGAGATTTTCGTCTCCTGTGTGCTGAATCCCCGGTTAGAGCTGGAAGAGCTCACCTGCTGGCGGGCGGAGCTTGCGCAAATGTTCGCCGAAAAGCGGGAAGCATTTGCGGAAAGGCCGGAACGGATTTGGGAGGAGGTCTGCGCCGGACTGAAAAGACCGCGGGAGGACGCTTACGATACGCTGCGCATCAGTCCCGTGAACGCCGCAAAGAGCGGGAAGGGCAGCGTCTGGGATCGGAAAAATCTTTTCCTGGCCATCGCCCGTACCTTCGGCATTCCGGCCCGGCTGGCTCCTTTGACGGGAGAAGCGCAGTATTACCGGGACGGCGTATTCCATACAGTTGGCAAAACGCAAAAGCAGCAGCCGGAAGCGAGACTGATTCTGCGGGCTGAGGCGGGGGGGAGTGCCTGGAACGATGGGACTGATTTCGCGCTGAACCGTTTGGAAAACGGCGAATACCGGCATTTATGGCTGCATGAAACGCAATGGCAGGACGATAGGCTGGAGCTTCGGCTCGTTCCAGGCAAATACCAGCTGATCCTGCCGCTGCGGCTGAAGGACGGCAGCCAGCGGGTTCGGGAGCTGTGCTTTGCGCTGGAGCCGGGGGAGAGGGAAATACGCCTGGTTCGGCCCATAGAGAACGGACAGCAGGAAGCTGCGCGGCCTCTGCCGCCGGTGGTGTTGGGGGCACTGACCGGGGAAGAGGGCGGCGCGCCTCTGCAGACGGCGGACGAAGGGATTTCCCCGACGGGAGATGTCGGGACGCTGGATGCGCTGCGGGGCGGACAGCGGGCGGTCTGCATCTGGATCTGCGAAGGCGAGGAACCTACGGAACACATTCTGAATGAAATGCTGGAGCGAATCGGAGAGATCAACGAGCATCAAAAGGAAATTTTTTTGATCAGCCGCAGACCTCCCAGAGCGTCGGGCACGCTGGAACGCCTTTTGCGGGAGGCGGAAGGGCTGCGGCTCTATAAAACGCCGGATTGGAACGGCGCGGCCGCAGTGGCCAGGGCTATGGAGGCGGAAGAAAACAGGTATCCGTTGGCCGTGGCGGTGCAGGAGGACGGCAGAGGCGTATATGCGTCCTGCGGCTATCAGGTGGGAGCGGCGGCACAGCTTCTGGCTGCGCTGCAGCGCCGATAGCGTTTGCGGCATCGGGCAAAATATCAGAAGAGGCGATGACGGCGCCGGCTTGAGCGGGGGGTGAGCGCTTGTGGACATCGCCGCAAAAAGCCGCCGGCTTTGGGGAGGGGCCGCCGGCGGCACCGGGGACGGAGACGGGCCCCGTCAGGGAGGTCAACATGAAGCAACTGATCGAATATGTGATAGACAGCCGGCTTCCGCATGTGCAGGAAGCGGAAGCGGTCTGTATGGACGTGATCAATATCGCGTTCGCCCATGTGTCGGAGAACAGAGTGGTTTGGGAAAATTCCAAATACGCGCAGGCCATCCCGCGGCTGCGGAGGCTGAATCCCGATTTGAAGATTCTGCTGTCGGTGGGAGGCTGGAGTGCGGGCGGTTTCTCTGAGGCCGCGTATACGCCGGAGGGGAGGCGGCTGTTTGCGCAGACCGCCATGGAGCTGGTGGAGCGCTATGGGCTGGACGGAATCGATATTGATTGGGAATATCCGTGTATGTCCGTGGCCGGAATCGGCGCGGACCCGGCGGATAAGAAGAATTTCACGCTGCTTTTGCAGGAACTGAGAAGGGCCATGGAGGCAAGGGAAGCAGAACGCTACCTTCTTTCCATCGCGGCAGGAGGGGATACCTATTTTCTGCGAAATACGCAGATGGAACAGGCCGCTGTATATCTGGATTATGTACAGATTATGACCTATGACTTAAGAGGCGGATTTTCCACCGCCGCGGGGCACCATACCAGCTTATACGCCACACCGGCGGATTTATCGGACGTCTGTGCGGACAAGGCGGTGCGGGAATATCTGCGGTCCGGCGTTCCGGCGGAAAAGCTGGTCATCGGGGCCGCCTTTTATGCCCGTACCTGGACCGGCGTGAATCCGGCGGACCATGGCCTGTGTCAGATGGCGAAGAGCGCAGGCACCGGCGGCCCCCATTACGGGGAGCTGTTGGAGAATTATATCAACAAAAACGGCTATGTCCGGTATTGGGATGACGATGCGAAGGCCCCCTGGCTGTTCAACGGGGATTGCTTTATCAGCTATGATGATGAGGAATCCCTGGGATACAAGGTGGATTATTTGAAGGAAAAAGGGCTTCGCGGCATCATGTGTTGGGAATATGGCTGTGATACGAGCCACACGCTGACGGCATTTTTGCGCGGGCGGCTGAACAGGTGAGAGGGAGGGAATACTGCAATGAGGATACAGAAACCCATTGTCGGTTTTGCACCGCCTGTCTATTTATGCAGGAGGGCGTCAAAGCCCTTCGTGCTGGACGGCGATCTGGACAAGGCGTTCTGGGCGGATGTGGAATTTACGGATGATTTTGTGGATATTGAGGGCGAAAGCCGCCCTGCGCCCCGATTCCGGACACGGGCGAAGATGCTTTGGGACGATGAAAATCTCTACATCGGCGCCGTGCTGGAGGGAACGGAGATCTGGGGACATCAGACGGAACGGGACAGCGTGATTTTTCATGACAACGATTTTGAAATTTTTATCGATCCGGACTCCGATACCCATCAATATTTTGAATTTGAAATGAATGCCCGCAATACGGTTTGGGATCTGTTTCTGACGAAGCCTTACCGGGATAGGGGCGGACCGCTGAACGGCTATGATATCCATGGCCTGCGGACGGCCGTGCGGATCGACGGGAGGCTCAATGATCCGTCGGCGGACAACAGGCGCTGGACGGCGGAGGTGGTGATCCCGTTTGCCGCCGTGTACGAGTGCGCTTCGGCGAAACGCGCGCCGCGGCCGGGAGAATTTTACCGCGTTAATTTTTCCAGAGTACAGTGGAAGGTGGATATTACAGAGAACCGTTACGAAAAGCGGACGGATAAAAACGGCCGCGTCCTTCCGGAGGATAACTGGGTTTGGGCGCCCACCGGCGTGATCAATATCCATTATCCTGAACTCTGGGGCTTTGTCTTTTTTACGGAAGGGATGGAAAGCTATGAGATTCCGTCCGTTGAAAAGGATAAATGGGAACTGCGCAGAATCTATTATGGACTGCATGCGTTCTACGATGCCCACGGACGCTTCCCGGATACGCTGGAAGAGCTGAGCCGGGAAGAAGCGGCCGGGCTGCGCGGAGAGGGGACGGCCGCGGCACAAATGGCCGGGCGGGATGAGCCGGCGGAGGATGGCGGCAGGGCAGCGGAAAAGCTCCGCTACGAACACACCCGGCATACGTTTGAACTGTCCTGCGAAAGCAGCGACGGGGAAAAGGAACTGATCCTGCTGGCGGACGGCGAAGTGCTGACGCGCGATGGAACGGATGGAAATGGCTGAACGGTCTGACCGGCGGCCGCGTCGGGCATGCGCAAAGGATAGTTAGCAAAAGTTAACAAACTAATTTTCGCAGAAGAGGTGAAAAAAGGAAAGTATTTCTGTGAAAACCTTTTCTATTTTCATGATTCTGCCGAGGGTATTTTAAAAATCAAGATTCTTTTTTGAAAAAAAGTGTGAAAAATATAAAAAAAGACTTCCATTTATGTTAATCTTGTGATATAGTCATAAACATAGGGGAGGAAACAGGCGACGTTAACAATGTGTTAACTGCACGTAACTGATGCATGGACAAAAAGGAGGGGTTTTATGAAGACAAAGAACAAGAATACAGGGACCATCCAGCCGAAGAGGCGTTCCTTCTGGAAGCAGCTCAAAAAGGATTGGTCCCTGTGGACGTTCTGTATTCCGGGAATGGTGCTGACGTTTATTTTCAGCTATATTCCCATGTACGGCGTGCAGATCGCGTTCCGCAGATACAATGCGAAAGCGGGCATCTGGGGAAGCGAATGGGTGGGTCTGCACCATTTTATCCGTTTCTTCAATTCTCCGTATTTCTCGCGGACGATGTCGAATACGATAATCTTGAATTTGTACGGCCTGATCGTTTCCTTCCCCGTACCGATCATTCTGGCGCTGCTGCTGAATTCTTTCCGGCATGCGAAATACCGCAAAGTGATTCAGGCCGTCACCTATGCGCCGCATTTTATCTCTACCGTTGTCATGTGCGGTATGCTGATCCTGTTTTTATCGCCCAGCATCGGCGTTATCAACACCGTGATCAAGATGTTTGGCGGGGACGCGATCAACTTTATGGCGAAAAAGGAGTACTGGAGACATCTGTACGTCTGGTCCGGTGTCTGGCAGGGGATGGGCTGGAGCTCCGTCATCTATTTCGCGGCGCTTTCCGGTGTCAGTCCGGAACTGCATGAGTCGGCCAGATGTGACGGCGCCACCAAGTTCCAGCTGATCCGTTATATAGATCTCCCCATGATCCTTCCGACGGCGACGATCCTGCTGATCATGGACTGCGGCGGCATTCTCTCTTCCAGCTTTGAAAAGGCGTACGCGCTCCAGAACGACCTGAATGCTTCCGTATCCGAACTGATCGCCACTTATACCTATAAGGTCGGTATGCTCGACAACAATATGTCGTATTCTTCCGCTATCGGCCTGTTCAATACGGTGGTAAATCTGATATTGCTGACGATCGTCAATAAAGCTTCGGACAAGCTGTCCGGCACCAGTCTGTTTTAGGGGAAGGGGGGAATGGAACCATGAAAAAGGGAAACGCGGCTCCGAAAAAAAAGATCAAACGGTGCAGGGAAGATGTGATCTTTGATACCGTTGTCTTCATCATTCTGACCCTGATCTTTCTCATTGTGGCTTATCCGCTCTGGTGGGTTATCATTTCTTCCTTCAGCGATCCGACGGCAGTATCCGCCGGTCAGGTGATATGGCGGCCTATAGGCTTTACCCTGAAGGGATATTCGATGGTGCTGGGCGACAGTTCCATTGTGCGCAGCTTCATCAATTCCATTGTATACACGGTATGCGGCGTGCTGGCGAACCTGGCCGTGACGCTTCCCACCGCATACGCGCTGTCCAAGGATAAGTTCGCGGGGAAGAAGGTCGTCACCATCTTCTATATGATCACCATGTTCTTCGGCGGCGGCATGATCCCCACATACCTGGTCGTGAAAAACCTGCATCTGCTCAACAGCATGTGGTCGCTGATTCTGCCGGGCTGCCTGAGCGTTTACAATATGATCGTTGCCAGGACATTTTTCAAGACCAATATTTCCGAAGAGCTCTATGAGGCAGGGGAGATCGACGGCTGTACCCACGGCAAATTTTTCTTTAAGGTCGCCTTGCCGCTGTCCGGCGCCATTGTGGCCATTATGGTGCTGTACTACGGGGTGGGCCATTGGAATTCCTATTTCAGCGCCCTGCTTTACATATCGGATCAGGATAAGTTCCCGCTGCAGCTCGTTCTGAGAAGGATTCTGATTACGAACGAGGCCGCCCTGTCTCAGACAGCGACCTCGCCGGAGGCGAAGAAGGCGCTGGAGGAAATGAAAAAGACGATGGAGGTTATGAAATACTCCTTGATCATTATCAGCAGCGTGCCGGTCCTGATCTTGTATCCGTTCATTCAGCGGCATTTTGTGAAGGGTGTGATGATCGGTTCTATAAAAGGGTGAAGCGTTTCACATTTCAGGTATCAATACGGCGAAACAAAGGGGGCCGTTTGGTATAAAAAAAGAAAAGGAGATGAAAAGAATGAAAAAAAAGTTACTAGCAGTGTTGCTGACAGCCGTTATGGTCGTGACCGCGCTGGCAGGCTGCGGTTCCGGCAGCTCCGGATCTGACAGCAGCGCCGGAAGCGCCGGCTCCGAGAGCGCTGGTTCCGACAGCGAGGCCTCGGAGAGCGGCGCAGGGGAAGCCGCCGCGGAGACGGACGGCAGGGAGAAGGTGGACGGCATCATGTATGCAGAGGGTCTTCCGATCGTGGACGAAGGGGCTTACACGTTCTCCATGTTCTGCGATGATTCCACCGAGGGTAATTTCCTCTCATTTGAGGAATTCGAGAAGCAGACCAACGTGAAGGTGGATTTCCGCGGCTATCCTTATGAGACCGCGACGGAGCGGATGAATTTGGATCTGAACTCCGGCGACTATGCGGATGTGATCGGCGGCTGGATCCTGTCCGACAGCATGATCCTGACTTACGGGGTGCAGCAGGGTGTCTTTATCCCGCTGGACGAATTGTTCGAGAAGTATGCGCCCAATATTTCCGCCATACTGGATCTGCCCGGCGTACGCGAAGAGATGACCGCCCCTGACGGACATATCTACACGATCCCTTACGTGTGTTCCGATACGCAGGTGGAGTACAGCCCTTATATCAATGAGCGCTGGCTGGAGAGGGTAGGAATGGATGTCCCCACCACTACGGACGAGTTCGAAGCCGTTCTGAAAGCGTTCAAGGAACAGGATGCCAACGGAAACGGCGACCCCAACGACGAGATCCCCTTCTCCGCGGACTCCAATAATAAGCATTTGGAATCCATGGCCGGTTATTTTGGCGTGCCGATGAGCAACAGAGGCTTCACTGTCACGGAAGACGGCGAGACCGCCTGGGCGGGCGAAAGCAGCGGTTACAGAGAGTTTCTGAAGTGGTTCAGCAGGCTGAATGATGAGGGCCTGATCGACAGCGAGCTCTTTACGCAGGACAACTCCACCTGGAACGGCAAAGGAAGCCGTGACCTGTTCGGCTGCTCTATCGCCTATGGATCCGGATTCCGCGGCGTTGATACCGGCGGAAAGAAAGGCGATTTTACGGACGTACCTGTGCTGAACGCGGATCAGGGCGGCCGCTGGCTGAGGTACAGCACCGGCGTTTCTACCTACAGAACGCAGGCCGTCATTACGGATAACGCGGAGCATCCGGAGGTCATCGTGCGCTGGTTCGACAACGCGTTCGCTCTGGAGAACGGTATCCTGTGCGGCGCGGGTCCCATCGGCGTTACGGTTCGGCGGGAGGGCGAGGCGCCTGAACCCGGATTCTTCACGACCACGGCAGCGGACATCCCCTGCAAATATTATGAGATCGGAACGGAAGGAATGTCAGATGAAGACCAGGAGAAGTATGCCTGGCAAAATCGCTGGCCGCAGTCGATGCCGAAGTTCCTGCCGCCCGATTTCAAATATGCGAGAGATGAAGAAGTATACGACGAAAAAGGAGTGACAAACGCAACTTATGAACCTTATCTGACCGAAGTGCCCGTCAAGAGCTTTTGGGTGAGTCAGGAAGATGTGGAGGCCTATTCCGAGCTGGCGACGGTCATTCGGGATTACTACGCACAGCAGCAGGCCATGTTCTGCACAGGCGAACTGGATGTGAATGATGATGCGGTATGGCAGGCATACTGTGACGGTTTCGATGGGCTGAATCTTGACAAGTATTTGGAGATCTGCGGTATCACCGAGAGGATCGAGTGACGGATGTCAAATCTGCACGAAGGAACGTGCGGGAAAGAAGCTAAGAAGAACGGGCTGCAGCGAAAGCGGCAGCCCGTTTGAGCGGGCAGAAGGCCGCGGCGGTAAAAGCGGGCAGCCCGTCTGAGCAGGCAGAAGGCCGCGGCGATGAAAGCGGGCAGCCCGTCTGAGCAGGCAGAAGGCCGTGGCGGTGAAAACGGGCAGCCCGTTTGAGCGGACGGAAGGATGCCGCAGCGTTTTGTGCAGAGCGCCGGACGGCGTCTATGCCGCTCCCTCCGCCCCGGTTCGCCGGGGACAGGGGATGGGATAGATGATGGGAGATTCGATCAGGACGGTGTCTTTGGAAACGTGGGGATTTTCAATGCGGTAGAGAAGCTGCATGGCAAGCCGCTGCCCCAGCGCGGTTGTGTTCACCTGGACGGTGGCGCAGAACTTGGGATTGTGCGGTTCCATGCTGCCGTCATAGCCGGTCAGGATGATGTCCTCCGGAACGCGCAGGCCTCGCTGCAGCAGACAGGAACGCGTGACGGAAGCGGTATAATCGCTGACGCAAATAAAGCCCTGAGGGAGACTGTCCAGGCTGTTCAGAAAAGCATTGATCTGCTCTTCATGGGAATCGAAGCCCAGGGAGGTACACAGACAGTGGGCCGGATCTACGGCGAGGCGGTGTTCCCGCATGGCATCCAGGAAACCTTCGTAGCGCAGGAAATTGGTCCTGGCATAATGAATATCGCCGATAAAGCCGAGAACGGTGTGGCCGCAGCGGATGATATAATCTGTCAGGATGCGTATGGTTTCCCGCCCCTCCAGCAGGATCAGATCCCCGTGGGGAATGAAGCGGGGCGTATCCGCTGTGGTATCCAAAAAGACGCGGGGGATGGAAAGGTTGTTGATCAACTCCAGAATTTCCCTGTCGTAGACGTTCAGAATGATGCAGCCGCTGACGCCGCCATTGCTCAGCGTGGCGGGCAGAGTATAGCCCTCCTGGTAAATATGGGGGACATAGGTATAGATCAGATCGATGTCATGCCGGGAGAATTCCTTGGCGATTTCATGGATGATGTTGGTCCAGAAAATCGAGGTTTCTGGCCTGGAAACGATGAGAGACACCGTCTTGTGCTGCAGAGATACCTCTCCGAAGATTTCCGCCGGAAGCTTCTGATACCCCATATCGGCGGCAGCGCGAAGAATTTGCTGGCGCACGGATTCGGATACGCCGGTTTTGTGATTGAACGCCTTCCAGACAGTGATGCGCGATGTGCCGACAGCGTCGGCGATGTCCTGCATAGTAACTTTTGGCATGAAACCCCTCCTGATTCTGTTATGCCGCGGAAAACGCCGAAAAGCGTCTGCCCGGCGGCTTCCCGCCTGTTCTGCCGGGCGGGAAACGATGAAATGTAGCGCTGATAGTTTTCATTATTTTAACATTTATTGTTAACAAAGTCAATGGATACATGTCCTGCGAATGCGCGTAAAAAAGCAAAAAAGTACAGGAAGAGCTATAATATTTCCATGGCATAGAAATGTACATCGTTTTATAATGAAGAAAACTGTAAATCGCACGAAAGGGTTATCGGGGAAAGCGTCAGAGTATGAAAGAGGGAGACATGCGGGGAAAGGTATTCAACATACAGCCTTTTTCGATTCACGACGGAGACGGGCTGCGCACAGTGGTTTTCATGAAGGGCTGCAATCTGCGCTGTTACTGGTGTCACAATCCGGAATCTCACGACCGCGAATGGTCGATGCAGTTTTTTCCGCATAAGTGCATCCGATGCGGCGAATGCGCGAAGGTATGTCCTGCGGGAGACGGGAGGACGACGGCTCTTTTCACGGATCGGTGTATCAAATGCGGCAGGTGCGTCGACGTCTGCTGGAGTGAAGCGAGGGTCGCCGCAGGGTATGACATTTCGGTCGAGGAGCTGTTCGGGAAGCTGATGAAGGACAGGGAAATCTTCCGGCGCTCCGGCGGAGGGGTCACTTTTTCCGGCGGCGAGCCGCTTTTGCAGCCGCAGTTCGTGGCGGAGGTGATGAGGCGATGCAGGGAAGAAGGGATATCGACAGCCGTTGAAACGGCGGCCTGCGTTCCGTGGGAAAATTTCGAAACGATAGGGGATTTCTGCGACTGTTTCATCTGCGATATCAAGACGATGGACTCTGAGAAGCACCGGGAAGCGACGGGAGCGGCAAATGAGCGGATTCTCGAGAATATCGCGAGGCTGGCACAGCAGAAGAAGCGGCTCGTGATCCATACGCCTGTTGTTCCGGGGTTTAACGATACCCCGGAAGAGATTCTCAGGATTCGGAATTTTGTCTCGTCGCTGGACACCGATGTCAAATACGGGCTGCTTGCGTTCCATGGCATCTGTGTCGGAAAATACGAGAGCCTGAACAGGGAGTTTCAGG
>CANQTI010000041.1 GCA_947626725.1 uncultured Eisenbergiella sp. | reverse complement strand
AGATTCCGCTCCAGATAGACGTCCTGCCGCCCGCAGGCCACATAACACAGATCCAGCGCCGCGGAACCGCAGCGGCGAAAATCGCTGCACTCCCGAAAAATGCGCTCATACAGCACAAACAGCTCATGGGCCCGTTCCTTTTCATACGGGCTGGAACCGTAGGACACCAGCCCGTGGGCCAGATCCGGCGTTGCGGCCGTCCGGATTCGTTTCCCGTTCAGAAAAGCACCCTGTCCCTTCACGGCGGAAAAGACCTCTCCGGAAAAGGGATTGTATACCACGCCAAGGCACATCCGGCCATCCTCGTACAGCCCCAGGGATACCGCGCTCATCTGATAATGGTGGATCAGGTTCGTGGTGCCGTCAATGGGATCCAGGATCCAGTAGGCGCCCTTCGGGTCCGCCGCGAAGCGCTCCTGTTCTTCCCCAATGAATCCGATCTCGGGATAGCGTTCCGCCAGCTCCCTCTGCAAAAACCGCTGTACTCCTTCATCCACCTTCGTCACATAATCGGCTCGCCCTTTTTCGTGCACATTTTCCACCAGATTTTCATCAAAAATGATCGAATCCGCCTTTCTCACCAGGGCGATGATCTCCTGCATTTCCCGCACCGCGCGGACAGTCCTCTCCGTCTCCATCTTCCATCGTTTCCTTCCCTTCCCAAAGCCCCTTTTCAGGCTTTTCTGCCCTCATGATAGCACATCTTTCCGGTTCCGGCAACCACGCGGCGCATTCCTTGCCCCGCTCCTTCCTTCAGGCCGTCCGGGGGCCCTTCTCCGTTCCCTTCTCCGTTCCCTTCTCCGTTCCCTTCTCCGCTCCTTTCTCCAGACCGTTCGGGGTCCCTTCTCTGCTCTGCGGCTTTTTCCCGAAGGCTCTCATGGTTCTCATCCGGGCACAAAAGATCTTCGGAGGACGTCACCGCGGCAGGCTCTCCGCTGCACACAGCGCCCCATATCCCACCCGCTCATTGGGATACACGGACTCCCCCCGAACCGGCTTTGCTCCCCTCCTTAAATACGCTTTGATTTTCTCTCCGTACAGATACGGATCGTTTCCGCGCACAATTCCCCATTCCATCAGCAGCGCCGACACACCTGTCACGATGGGTGCCGCGAAAGAGGTTCCGCTGACGCGGACGTCTCCCCCGCCTGGCGCGACCGTCATAATATCCACTCCCGGCGCGGCCAAATCCGGTTTTGTGTCCGCGAACAGCGTTTCATTTTCTGCCAGCGCCGGCGCACCGCGGCCCGAAAAATCCGCGTAAGCTTCATATAAAGACTGGTAAGCGCCCACGGTCACCACCTTCGCGGCAACAGAAGGTTCCGTGAGCGTCAGTTCGACGGACGGACGCACAAACCGGGTCCCGAACGCGCGTATCTCCTGTCCGGGCAGATACATCTGAAACTCTCCGGAAACGATCCTGACCGCCTCCAGCCGGACCGTCCATATTCCTGCCTCAATGTAAGTATTCACCGGCAGCAGATCAAAAAAAATTTCCTGCCGGACAGAAAAGGGGGAAGGCTGCCCCGCATAGACCAGCACTTCCGTTTTTCCCGCGATTACATCCTGTCTGTTCACCCGTGAATATTGAACCGGGATTTCTTCCCCGGAAGGCGTATAAAGCGTGACGCCGAAGCTGTCCGCATAATTTTTCCAGAGCTGAAGACTCAGCGTCCGTTCATAATTCGCTACGACAAGTTCCACTGTCCGGGTTTCGCCTTCCGAAAGCCTGCCGGACGCATGTCCGGAAGAGGCGCCTTCGTTTCCGCTTCCCACGCAGATCACCGTACGGCCGCTCTCCGCGGCATTGTCCAGAAAGCGGGATAAAAGTCCAGAACCGTCGTGCGGGCCGTATGTGTTGCCGAAACTGATGTTGATCGCCAGCGGCCGGTCCATCTGGCGCGCCTTTTGAAGCGCCCAGACTACCGCGCGCATCAGTTCCGTCGTCCGCGGAAATCCATTCTGAAGATTTGCCAGCTTCACCACCAACAGTTCCGCTCCCGCCGCCACACCGCGCAAAAGCGGATCCGGACTGCTCCCCGCCGCCACTGCAGCCACCGATGTCCCATGACCAGATCGGTCAACGCTGGGGATCCGCAGAAACGCCCCTTCTCTGCTGCCGACGGCCAGCGCTTCATTGATCTGTTTCTGTGAGAATTCCGCGCCGATCGAAAATCCCTGCGGCGGAGCAAACGCTTCCTCCTCCAGCGTCTGGTCCCAAAGCCACGCGATACGGCTGCTGCCGTCCTCATACCGAAAATCTCTCAGATAATAATCAATTCCGGAATCCAGCACCGCCACCAGCACGCCGTTTCCCGATAGGCTGTCTTCCCGCGTATCGCTTCCCGTCAAGCCTCCCGTTTCTGTTCCGCTTCCCGTCAGCGGCAAAATACAGCTGACCCGTTTCGCTTCGTAAATACCTTCCAGCAGTCTTTTGGGGAGCTCCACATATTCCACTTCCGGGATCTGTGCCAGCAGAGGGATTTTCTCCTTGGGCAGCGTCACGATCGCATATCCTGCCAGCAGCGGTTCCACACCGATCCCCTCCCGCCGCAGACGCTCCGGATCTTTGCTGTATTTAACGATCAGTTCCCATTTCCCGCTTTCCCGGTCAACGCCCGCATCCAGCACGCCGGAGCGCTGCCGCTGTCCCTCCGTGGCTTCCAGACTCAGATTCAGAATATCCTCCAGCTTCTCCGATCCCATTTCAATCCCCTTCCCGGAAAAACCCTTACGATATTCTATGCCCGGTCTAACCGTCTGTGCCGGACGCATTTCGCCGACACTGCCAGGCGCCGCCGCACGGGAACGTCCAAAATACTGCCGTACGAAAACCAGCGCCGTACGGGAATGCCTGCGTACTGGAAACCTCCCCATACGGGAACGCGCCGTACCGCGCGCCGAAAAAAGCCGGGGCACTTAAGGCCCCGGCTGTCACAACCGATTCGACTTTACAATTTACAATCTGGAATATCCGTGCCCGTTGACCATGGCGTCCAGCTTTTGCTTATTTTTGCAGAACGGACAGGCATACGCTTCATAGGCCTGATAGCCCGGAATATCGCTGACGGTGAAAAGGCTGTCGATCCGCTGCCCATTGACCGTATCAATGGCGCTGAACACGGAACAGATTTCCTGTACATGGCCGCCATAATAATCGATGCATTCCATACTGCGGCTGATCGTCAGACCGGTGGTCGCAGTCGCCAGCAGAAGCACCACGTTTTTCCCACGGATCGCAGGCACCAGATTGTCCCGGAAAATCATCTGGTTATTGATATTGAACTCCGGCGTAACCACATACATGGTATTATGCTCATTCAGCGTACGGAAATGCCTGTTTTCAAGCTCTTCCGCCAGATACGCCCCGATCACCTCGGTTCCGTCCATACAGACAACGGTGTCCACCACTGCATCAATGGGGAAACGCTGCACAAAAGCCCTGGCCGCATCCGCTGCCTCGCTGCGTCTCGTTTTCAAGCTCGTAATATCCACATAATAATTGATGTGGGAATGGCTGGTGGCAAAATGCCCCGGTATCGCGCGCAGTGCAATGTTATTGCCCGCTCTGGAATAAAATTTCATCGCCTGGTTTTCCATTCTGTAATCCCCATCCTTTCGCGCCGCATCTTTTCCCGGCAGAATCATCGGATCCGGAAACGCCGTCCCGCATACCTGTGCGCCTTTCCTTCTCCGCCATGGCGCATCCGAACCGAATCGTCCGAATCACCCCTGTATCCAATTCCAGTATACCTTCCCTCGGAACCCGACGCAAGATTTTTCTTCTAAAACAGCAGTATTCTGACCTTTTCCGGCGCATCCGCACAAAGCCGGACACCGCCTGGGATGCGTTGCTGTCCCAAAAAGCATTGCCCGATCATGAAAACACCGAAGCCAAAAAAGCGCAGCCCACAGAAAATCCCCGCTCAGCTCATCAGCCAGCGCACCAGTTCCACCATCGCCGCCGTATCCTTCACACCTGCGGTTTCAAAAGCGGAATGCATGGCGAGCTGGGGGAGTCCCACATCCGCCGCCGGCACAGAGACGTGACCGTTGGAGATCCTGCCAAGCGTAGATCCGCCCGGAATGTCCGCCCGATTGGCAAAATCCTGCACCGGGATATCATGCTCCCTGCAAATATCACGCACAAATGCCGCCGAAGCGCCGTCCGTAACATAATGCAGGCCGCCGTGGAACTTGAGCACCAGACCGCCGTTCAGATAAGGACGATTTGTGGGATCGCTCTTCTCCGGATGATTGGGATGCACAGCATGTCCGTTGTCCGCTGACAGCAGAAAGCTGTTCTGCAGAAAAATTCTCTTTTCCAATGCGCTTTTACACAGGGAAAGTCCCTCCAGCACAATATCAATGACCTCTTCCAGCAGCGTGGAATCCGCACCCTGTTTGGAGGCGCTTCCCGTCTCTTCATTGTCAAAGAGCGCATAAACCGCAATGTAATGGCTGGGTCTGGAGGCCATAAACCCTTTCCAGGCGGAAAAGGCGCACTGCAGATCATCCAGCCGGGGCGATCCGATAAAAGCGTCATCCGCACCCATAATCCGTCCCCGATCCCGGTTATAGACATATAGATCGCTGCCCAGAATATCCTCTTCCGAAACATTCAGACTGTCCGCACACAGCTTTTTCAGGGTCACATCCTGCGCCTGCGCGAAAAGCGGCTGCAGATCCACCTGCGGATTGAGCTTCTGCCCCTCGTTGACCTCCCGGTTGAGATGGCTCGCCACGTTTGGGATCACCAACAGGTCTTTGCGGATATCCACCAGCCTGCTCTCGATCTCACCGGTATCCCGATCCTTCACCAGCACCCTCCCGGCTGCGGAAAGCGGCCGGTCCAGCCAGGTGTTGAGAATCATACCGCCGTATTTTTCGGTATTGAGCTTCACATATTGTCCCTCGAGGCAGATCTCAGGCGATTCCTTGATCTTAAAGCATGGAGAATCACTGTGGCTCGCCGCAATGCGCATTCCCCGGATTTCTCCCTCCGGTATTTTCACCGCAACAAGCGCGGATCCGTTCTGTACGGTATAGTAACGTCCGCCTGGAGCCGGCTTTTCGGTCCCCAATTCCTCCAGCTTCGCAAACCCTGCGGCCCGCAGCCGCCTTTCCAGATTGGCGGCTGCGTGAAAAGATGTGGGGCTCGCCTCAATAAAGGAAAGCATTTCCCGTGCCAATTCCCTGGTCTGCGCGTCGCTCCTGACGCTTCCCGTATAACTGCCGGGAACCTTCTCCGTCACCAGTCCTTTCTCCATCATAAAGACAGGATGATAGGACAATTTGGCCTGACGCAGGCCTTCCGCGCCCGCATCGTCCTCCCGATTTACATACGCAAACCCTTCCATCTCATGTTCCACGAACTGCTGATTGATCATGGAATAGGCCCCTTCCACATCCGCCAGCGCCTTTTCAAAATGGACAACGTACATGTTTTTTCCGCACGGCTCTCCCAGCGCAAAGGCTACGACCCGTCCTCCCGCGCGCAGCAGACCGCCGGTCAAGTGGAGTGCCTCCATATGATGCAGCGCTTCCAGCGTCACCGAAAATTCTTCTTCTTTTTCTCCTCCATCCCCGGTACGGCTCTGCTCCCACCACAGATGAGCCATTTCCACACACTCTTCCACATTTTCCGGCGTAATGGCCTCATAGCTCCAGTCCGGATATTCTTTTTTAAATTTATTGCAATGGTTTTTCTTGGCATGCAGATTTTTCCCGGACAGCGTCAAAAGCTTATCCCTTTCATACACATAATCCGCAATTTCCCGTTCATATTCAATCTGAAACCGCCCCGGATACTGCTCCTGCAGCATATCAAACTGATCCGGACTCACCAAATGCATTTTAAAAGGCCGCCCCACCTGTTCGAACCATTCCGAAAGCGCGTCCACCGTCTTCTTCAGATCGATCACGCCCTGCGGAAAACTCACGGACATTCCGCCCTCTCCGGATTCAAACACCAGGCTGCCTTCCACGATTCCGAAAAAGATCGGATAATACGGCTTCCAAAGATAATTGTTCGCAAATGTGAAGTCACAGTTTCGAACCGGTTCCTTTTCGTAAAAGCTCTCGATCAGATTCCGATCTGACAGTTCCAGCTCCTTCCACAGCAGTTTCACCTTTTCTTTCCTCCCTTTGCGGCGTGTATCCGCGCTTTTTCCCATCCTTCCCGCCTGCTCTTTTTTCACCGCCCGGGGCTGTTACTGCAGCTCCAACCCTACCGGGCAATGATCAGAACCAAAGACTTCCTGATAAATGCGCGCATCTGTCAGACGTGATTTCAGGCATTCCGACACGATAAAATAATCAATCCGCCAGCCTGCGTTCTTCTCCCTGGCATGAAAACGGTAGGACCACCAGGAATACACCCCTTTTTTGTCCGGGTAAAAATAACGGAACGTATCCAGAAACCCGCTTTCCAGAAGCGCTGTCATCTTTCCCCTTTCTTCATCGGTAAAGCCCGCATTCCGCCGGTTGGTCCCGGGATTTTTCAGATCAATTTCCTCATGGGCCACATTCAGATCCCCGCAGAAAATCACAGGTTTTGTCTGCTCCAGTTTTTTCAGATAGGAAAGAAAATCGTCCTCCCAACGCATCCGATAATCCAAGCGCGCCAATCCGTCCTGTGAATTGGGCGTATAGACCGTAATGAGGTAAAACTCCTGAAATTCCAGCGTGATGACCCTTCCCTCCCTGTCATGTTCGCCGATGCCGATACCGTAGGAGACGGAACGCGGTTCCTTTTTTGTGAAAACAGCGGTGCCGGAATACCCTTTCTTCTCCGCACTGTTCCAATACTGAAAATATCCGGGCAAATCTAAATCGATCTGCCCTGGCTGAAGCTTCGTTTCCTGCAGGCAGAACACATCCGCATCCGCTTCTTTGAAAAAATCCAGAAATCCTTTCCCCACACAGGCCCGCAGGCCGTTCACATTCCAGGAAATCAGCTTCATAAGAAAACCTCTCCTTCAATCCGTTTATACCGCAAGCCCAAGCAGGGCGACCGCGATCCGGAAATAAATCATTAAAGACAACGCGTCCACAATCGTCGTAATAAACGGACTCGCCATCACCGCCGGGTCGAATCCAACACGCTTGGCGGCCATCGGCAAGATGCAGCCCACCATTTTCGCGATGACCACAGCCGCCGTCAAGGTCAGACACACCACAACTGCTACCATGAAATTCACCCGATCAAAAAACATCAATTTCAGGAAATTACAGACGGCAAGCGTTCCCCCGCAAAGAACCGCTACCCGAACCTCCTTCCATATCACCCGCAGAAGATCCGAAAACTCGATATCATTCAGCGAAAGGCCGCGGATAATCGTCGCGCTGGCCTGCCCGCCCGCATTCCCCCCGGTATCCATCAGCATTGGAATAAAGGCCGTCAATACCACGCAGCTGCTCAACGCGTTCTCAAATGAGGTGATGATCCGTCCGGTAAATGTGGCGGAGATCATCAACAGCAGCAGCCACGGAATGCGGTTCTTCCAGGTTTCAAACACACCGGTCTTCATATAGGGCTTGTCGCCGGGCAGGATGGCGTTCATCTTTTCAATATCTTCCGTCGCCTCTTCTTCCATGATATCCATGATATCATCGACGGTGATAATGCCCACCAGCCTGTTTTCATTGTCTACAACAGGCATCGCGGTAAAATCGTACTTCTTAAACAGCTCCGCCGCTTCCTCCTGGTCCATCAGCGTATGAATGGAAATGACATTTTCATTCATGAAATCGCCGATGATCTCATCGCTTCCGTGCAAAAGCAAATAGCGCAGCGACACCGTACCGATCAGCCTGCGGGAACTGTCCAGCACATAGCAAATATTGATCGTCTCGCTGTCTACGCCCACCCGGCGGATGCGCTCTATGGCCTCTTTTACCGTCAGGGTTTCTTTTAAATCCACATATTCCACCGTCATGATGCTGCCGGCGGAATCCTCCGGGTAATTGAGCAGGTGATTGATATCTCTGCGGGTCTCCGGACTGGCATTGGCCAAAATGCGCTTCACGATATTGGCAGGCATCTCATCCATCAGATCCGCCGCATCATCCGCCATCAGATTATCGATGATATTTCCGGCATCCTTATCCGATAGGGAAGTGATGATGAACTGTTCATCGTCCACATCCATATAGGAAAAGACTTCGGCTGCCTGATCCTTCGGCAGGATGCGGAATACCTTCAGCATATCTTCCTTTTTCAGTTCCCCCATCATCGCTGCGATATCAGCCTCCATGATCTCTGACAGCAGCTGGCGGAGCTTCGTATACTGCTTTTCTGAAAGCAGTTTCTCAATCGTCTCTACATCTCTGATATTTTCCATGCAATTCTCCTTCCGGGCGGCCCGGGAAAACGCAGAATCCCCCCTGCAATGGGCGCACGGCCCACAGGAGCGCGGTTTCAGAAAGGCGCCCTAGCCATGTTCGTCGGGGTACTGTACTGTCACTGCCTGTCATAAAACCACCTCCTTTGAGAATTGCCTGTCTGTTCGTATTCTAACATTTGTGTCAGTTCTTATCCGCTTCTATATAAAAGAGCCGTTCCAGTTCCTCTATCACGGCCCTGCCGCCGGTGCACTCTGTGACTTCTTTCCGAAAGCTCTCCAGAGTCTCCTCTGCAAGCAGCAGCTGAATGCTCACCTGATCTGTATAATCGATCTTCTCCGCCGAAATGCCCCTCTGGCTCATCAGGTACTGGATCTTCCCAAAACCGGTATAATCTGTCCCGATCAAAAGACGGGTGCCGAACCGCATCGTCCCCTTCCGGCAGAAGCGCAGACCTTCCCGCACCGCGCCGGAGTAGGCGCGCACCAATCCGCCGGTTCCCAGCAGAATACCGCCAAAATATCTGGTCACCACCACCGCCGCGTTCCGAATCCCCTCCCCCAGCAAAACCTCCAGCATGGGCCGTCCCGCTGTTCCGGAGGGCTCCCCGTCATCGCTGCAGCGCGTCAGCTCCGCTCTGGGACCGATCACGAATGCGGAGCAATTGTGTCTGGCATCCCAATATTTTTTCTTTGTTTCTTCTATAAAGGACAACGCCTCTTCTTCCGTCGTCACCGGGCGCACTGTCGCGATGAACCGGGACTTTTTTTCCACCAGTTCTCCCTGGCCGCCCTCTGTGATCACACGGTACGGCGTTCTGTCCGCTTCCCTTTTGCTTTCCATACACCCTCACCCGGAAACGGCATCTCACGCTTTTCGCCCGCACCAGCCTTTTTATATTTTAGCATCAAATACCTGTTCTGTACAGCAAAAACATCTCCGTTTTTTTTTCCGCTTTCCGCTTCCCCGTTTCCTGTCCTGTTCTGTTTCCGGTTAAATATTCTCGGATAAACCATACGGAAATTGTGAATAATATATTAATATGGAAGAAAAAACCTTTATTTTTACAGCGCTTTTTGATAAAATGAAGAACAGTTGCAAGGCAGCCGGTTTTCTGTCCTCAAAATGACGGGAACCTTTAAGGAGGCATATTTGCATGAATTATGGTAAAAACAGTGTAAACGAAAAGAAAAAGGCGATCCAGTCCTCTTCTACGCGCTGGGGCCGCAAAATTCTGATCGTCTTCGCTAAAATATTCCTGGTATGCGTGCTGGGCGTCGGAATCATCGGGTTTTGCGGCGGGATCGGTGTTTTCAAAGGCATCATTGATTCCGCTCCCACCATCAATCTGGAGGACGCCACTCCCAGCCGTTTTTCTTCCTTTATCTATGACGCGGAGGGGAACCAGATCGCCAAGCTGGTGGCGGAGGGCTCCAACCGTGTGCCGGTGACCATGGAGCAGATCCCGCAGGATCTGGCGGACGCTTTCGTCGCCATTGAGGACCAGCGTTTCTACAAGCACAACGGCATCGATATCGAAGGCCTCATGCGCGCCGCATACCAGGCGGCCATCACTCTCTTCAAGGAAAAACAGGGGGCCAGCACCATCACCCAGCAGCTCATCAAAAACACCGTGCTCACCACCTGGACCCAGGAAAAGACGCTGTTCGAGAGCGTCAAACGAAAGATACAGGAACAGTATCTGGCGATTCAGCTGGAAAAAACCACTCAGGACAAATCCAAGATCCTGGAGCAGTATCTAAACACCATCAATCTGGGGCAGAATACGCTGGGCGTCCAGGCTGCCGCGAAGCGGTATTTCAACAAGAACGTCTGGGAGCTGAACCTCTCCGAATGCGCCTGCATCGCGGCCATCACCCAGTATCCTTCCCTCTACAATCCCCTCAGCCATCCGGAGGAAAACGTCAAACGCCGCGACACCGTTCTGGAATACATGAAGGACCAGGGCTATATCACCCAGATCGAATACGATACGGCCCAGGCGGACACCGACGCGCTCTATGACCGCATCCAAACCGCCAATGCCACCACGGTAGAGGAAGGTTCTGTCGACTCCTACTATGCCGATGCCGTGAAGGAGGTCGTCATCGACGATCTGGTGGCCGCAGGCTATACGGAAACCCAGGCCTATACGCTGGTTTACTCCGGGGGATTGAGCATCTATTCCGCACAGGATCCTGAGATCCAGCGGATTTGCGACGAGGTCTGTTCCAACGAAGAAAACTATCCGGAGGGCGTTCGCTGGCTCCTGAGCTACCGTCTTTCCTATAAAAATAAGGCGGATGAAGTCACCAATGTCAGTACAGAGCAGTTCCGCACCTGGAATCAGGAGAATGTGGACAGCAGCTTCAACCTCCTGTACAACTCCCAGGACGACGCTTACGCTTCCATCGAAAGCTACAAGGCCGCTGTACTTCCTGCCGGCGCAGAGGTCATCGGAGAGGTGGTCTCCCTGACACCGCAGCCCCAGATTTCGCTGACCGTAGAGGATCAGTCCACCGGCTATGTGGTGGCCATGGTGGGCGGCCGGGGCGTCAAAGAGGGCAACCGGACGCTGAACCGGGCTACCGACACGGTGCGTCAGCCCGGCTCCACCTTCAAGATCGTTTCCACCTACGCGCCCGCACTGGACAGCGCCGGCATGACGCTGGCGGATGTGGAAGTGGATGGCCCCTTCAATTACGAGGACGGAAAATCCGTCGCCAACGCGGACAACAAATATCTGGGCATTCTTTCGTTTCGGGAAGGAATCATGCGCTCCCGCAACGTGGTGGCCGTCAAGGCGCTGACCCAGATCACGCCCCGGCTGGGCTATGAATACCTGCTGAACTTCGGCTTCACCACGCTGGTGGAAAGCGAGGAGATCAACGGCAGAACCTATACCGACATCAAGCAGCCCCTGGCGCTGGGCGGCATCACCAAAGGGGTTCGCAATATCGAGCTCAACGCCGCCTATGCCACCATCGCCAATCAGGGGCAGTATATCAAACCCAAGCTGTACAGCATCGTCAAGGACCATGACGGGAACGTCATCCTGGACAACACGGAGGCGGAAAGCCATCATGTGCTCAAGCCCTCCACGGCCTTTCTGCTCACCAGCGCCATGGTGGATGTGGTGACGCATCCCGGCGGGACCGGGACGGCTGTGAATTTCGGCGGCATGTCCATCGCTGGGAAGACCGGGACCACCTCCGATTACAACGATGTCTGGTTTGCCGGTTTTACGCCCTACTACACCTGCACTACCTGGACCGGCTATGACAACAACGTGAAGCTCCGCCAGGGCGACGAACGCAATCTGTCCAAGAAGCTCTGGAGAGAGGTCATGAGCCGCGTCCACGAAGGGCTGGAAAACAAAGCCTTCCCGCAGCCCACCGACA
>CANQTI010000040.1 GCA_947626725.1 uncultured Eisenbergiella sp. | reverse complement strand
GTCCGCATCGATCATTTCCGGGGATTTGAGGCCTATTTTTCCGTGCCCTGCGGGGAGAAAACGGCCGTCAACGGGCATTGGGAGCCGGGGCCGGACTATGAGCTGTTCGAGGTGATGAAGCGCAGGCTGGGGGAGAAGGAAGTGATCGCCGAGGATCTGGGCGTGATCACGCCGCCGGTGCGCCGGATGATCGAGAAGACCGGTTTCCCGGGCATGAAGGTGCTGCAGTTCGCCTTTGACAGCGGTCCGTCCAATGAATATCTGCCCCACAATCATGAGAAAAACTGTATCGTCTATACGGGGACCCATGACAACCAGACCACAGCGGGCTGGTACGAGGAAAATACGCCCGAGATCCGGCAGTTCATCTGCGATTATCTGCGGATGGGAGAGGCGGAAGGCGTATCCGGGGCCAGAGCGGCGGAAACGATGGTCCGAACGGCACTCGCCTCCGTGGCGGACACGGCCGTGATCCCCATTCAGGACTGGCTGGGGCTGGGCGCACAGGCCCGGATCAATTTTCCCTCCACGCTGGGGAACAACTGGAAATGGAGACTGGTGAAAGGGCAGCTGACACCGGAGCTGGCGGAGCGCATCCGCAGGCTCACGGCGCTTTACGACAGGTAAGAAAAGAAAGAAAAGGAAATAGCCGCAGGGCTATTTTACCGCGCCGATAAGCGCAAAAAATCCGCCGGAGGCCCATGCCCGGCGGGATATGGTATAATAGCCACAAAGTGGCTATTATACTCGCGAATCGCCGGATTCGCTCGTTACCATGTCAGGCGCAAAAAATCCGCCGGAGGCCCATGCCCGGCGGGACATGGTATAAAAATCCCCGCGGCCAAAGCCGCGGGGAAATCTGTCTTCAGGGGAAGCGGTACCAGGTGGTGCCGTCGGTCAGATCGTAGGTGTAGGTTTCATCCGCAGTCTCCGTCACGTCATACAGGTGCACGTGATACAGTCCCTTGCTGAGGTAAGGCGCCAGATCGATCGCAAAAACGGTCCGGTCCTTTTCCAGTGCGGCGGGGAGATACCACTGCAGATCGTCCTGCCCGTTTTCCACGCTCCAGAAGGCGACCCGCAGATTGCCGCCGGTGCGGGGTGTTGTAACGGTCATGAGCGTTTCCGCCGCATCCGGGACGGCCGAAAGAACGGGCTTCTGTACCCGGAACGCCTTCCGGCGGACGGAGAGCCAGGAGGTCAGGCGGGCCAGGGATTCGTCGTAGGTGCCCGCGAAGTCGCTGTAGCCCTTGGGATTGGTCCCGCCCAGCGTGTTCCAGCGGATATAGTTCATGAAAACGGAGGAGGAGATCTTCCGGCTGGTCTTTTTCACGTAATCCGTCAGCCCGTTGAAAGCGGCGGAGTATTGGCGCTTCAGCGCGGCCGTCCGCTCATAGAAGGCCGGGCATGCCAGAAGCCGGTTCATCATCGTGTTGTGGATCGAGGCATAGTATTCGTTCGCATCCAGATCTTCATTTCCCATGCAGGTATCGTAATCCCAGATCGGTCCCAGATGGAGGACATCCGCTTCCCCGTCCTTGTACCAGTAGAAGCTGGAATGATTGGCTTCCCGGTTCAGCAGGTATTCGGAAATCAGATAATATTTCGCAAAGGAATCCACATCGATCATGGAGGAGAGCGTTTCCAGATCGACGGCGTCGGCGGGTGTCTGGTAGAGATAGAGCAGAAAACGGTCCAGCGCCTGCTGGAAGGAAGCGATGGCATATTGGATCTTTGCCGCATCCTCTTCCTCTACGGATTCTTTCAGGGAGAACTGGGTGTCCAGAAGGGAATCATAGATCCAGTAATCCTCCTCCGCATAGAAGCTGGAGTCCTGCTCCATCAGAACGCCGTATTCGTTTTCCAGATTCAGGCGGCTGCCGCCGATCTCCGCTTTCTCTCCGATGATATAGGTTCCCTGGTAGATACCGTCAATCCAGAAATCCACATATTGATAGTCGGTGGTGTAGGCCATTTCCAGCTCTTTGGAAAGATGCATGGCGGTCATATTGCGCAGCATGCTGTCGTCGGAGGCATTGGCCAGCAGGACCCATTTCTTTGCGGCGTCCATGCCAAGCACGGCAGTTTTTTTGGCGAATTTGATCTGATAGCCCTTTTTGTCGTATTTTTGCCAGGAGGTATTGCCGCGGCCCTTGAATTCCACGGTATTGATCTCGGAGAGCAGGGCCGTTCCGTCAGCGTCGGTCAGATAGACGGTATTGTCGGGATATTTGATGTTTTTATTTTTTTGAACGGTTTCCAGCGTCGTGTTGTTCAGATAGAGCTGTACGCTGGGCAGATCGGACTGCAGCGCTTTCACCGTCACTTCCATGTCCGCCAGCGTAATGACGACCGTATCCCCGCTCTTTTGAAAGGCGCCGGACAGAAGGCCGGAGGCGGCATCCCAGGTGCCCCTGGATGTGCCGAGAATATTTCCGGCGCACAGGACCTCCATGGAAGAAAGATCCACGGAGCGGGGCAGAAACAGGTAGACAATGCCGTCCTGCGGTGCGCGGTAGCCGAATAGGATCCCGCCGTTTGGATCGGTCACAGAACAGGTAAAGCGTCTGGCGAAGGCTTCTGCCTCTGCCTTTGCCTGCGCCGCAAGGGCCTCGGCCCGTTCCTTTTCGGCGGCCTCCTGCGCCGCCCGCAGGGCCTGCGCCTGCGCGGGATCCGCGACGGTGTCCGGTGTGCCGTCAGCGTCCGGGACGGAGGCGACGGGCGTCAGGCCGGAAGGATCGGCGTGGATCAGCATGATATCATCCTCCAGATTGGGCTGCGGAGTGTCTATCATGCCGGCGATCTGGGGAACAGAAGAGGGAAGTCCGCCGTTCGGCTCCGCGGCATGGACGTAACATGCGCTGGTCTTCAAAAAACCGGCCAGGAATATCGCCAGCGCGAATCCCGCCATGCGGTATGCGGCGGATCTTGACCTGTGATAAGCGAAGGACCTGCAAGGCGCGGCCGCATGGCCGCACGTTTTGGTCAGCGCCCTCGTTTTTTGACTTCTGACTGTGTTCTGCATTCTCATCATTTGTTTCCTTTCAATGGGGAATTGATATCAGAAAGGGTCCCGCAGAAGGTCCCCTTTCCTGACGGGGCGGCAAGGTCGCGTTGGTGCGGTCCGATTTCACAGCTTTCGCTTCATGACTTCCTGATTGGAAGCAAAGCTGAGAGCGGTTTCTCGGGAGATTTTGCCGGAGCGGACCAGATTGATCAGGCTCTGGTCCATGGAAAGCATTCCGGGGGAGGATGCACCCGCCAGCAGACCGTCGATCTGCGGAATCTTTCCGTCGCGGATCATATTGCGGATAGCGGGAGTGAGCACCATGATTTCAAATGCCGGAACCCGGCCGCCGTCCACGCCGGGAATCAGCTGTTGTGAAATGACGGCCTGAAGCGTCATGGAAAGCTGCAGGGCGATCTGATGCTGCTGGTTGGCCGGAAACACGTCGATGATGCGGTCGATCGTCTTGGCGGCACCTAAGGTATGCAGGCTGGAAAAAATCAGATGTCCGGTTTCGGCCGCGGTCATGGCGACATTGATCGTTTCGTAATCCCGCATCTCCCCCAGCAGGATCACATCCGGACTCTGTCTGAGAGAAGCGCGCAGAGCGGCGATGTAGCTGTCCGTATCCGCGGCGATTTCCCGTTGGCTGACGATGCTGTTTTTATGGGAATGTAAAAACTCCAGGGGATCCTCCAGCGTGATGATGTGGTACTTTTTGTGCTGATTGATGTAATCAATGATGCAGGCCAGCGTCGTGGATTTGCCGCTTCCCGCAGGCCCGGTCACCAATACCATGCCCTTGGAAAGCTCCCCCAGCTGCAGAATGCTGTCAGGAATTCCCAATTGTGTATGATCCGGAAGGGAGAAATTTATGACGCGGATCACCGCGGCGCAGGAGCCGCGCTGCCGGTAAGTGCTGACGCGGAATCTGGCCAGTCCGCGCAGGGCGAACGAAAAATCATCGTCGCCGTGTTCCTGAAAATGTGTCATGTCCCGATGACCGGCCAGTTCATAGACGGTACGGATGAGCGCGTTGGTATCATCCGGCATGAGCCGTTCGGAATGTTCCGTGACAACACCGCTTTTTTTGTAGGAAAACGGGCGGCCTGCCACAATGAAAATGTCGGAGGCGTGGTCGGATACCGCGTCCGTGAGCAGTTGAACCAGATCCATATTCTTCTCCTTATCTCTCCGACACCGGACGGCGTCGGAAGTCTTTCTGTTCTGTCACCGGAGTACGGGAAGGGAATTGTCCGCGTTCCAATCCGCTGTGGTGACGACTTGCCAGCGGTTGATCCCATAACAGATATCTTCTCCGGAAGAGGGAGGCGATACCTGGATTTCCACCATCAGCGCCTGGGAGTCGCCGAAATCCACCGAAAAAGCGATGGCGCCTTCCGGGGTCATTTCGGGAAAGCGATTGCGGCATTCCTCCAGAAAAGCATCCCGTTCCGGTTCCTTCATCTCTTCATATATGGTCAGGAGCTGCCCGTTGATCTCTGCCAGCCTGACGCGGGCATCCGTGTCCGCCGCGTACCAGGAATGGAGACGCGCCGAGGACTGCAGAGCGTCCGAATAATCCCGCAGTGCGCTGACGTAGGAGAGTACGGCGAAGGTCACAAGGCAGAGCACGATGAAAATGACGAGAAGAGAGGGCAGTCCGGTATTGATCATAGACTGTTTTTTGTTTTTCATGGAAACCTCATTTCAGAGCGCTGCGCGAAAAGGGAGAACGCTCGGTTTTGATCCTGCGTTTCATTAGGAGATCGTGAGCGCATAGGCCAGCGGCTCACATCTAATAGGAGATAGAGCGCATAGGCCAGCGGCTTAAGTCTAATAGGAGATCGTGAGCGCATAGGCCAGCGGCTCACTGACGGCTGTGCCCTCGCGCACGTCGCGGATCGTAATGTAGGCGCGCCGAATCGCGGAGCCGGAGGGGGTGATATCCTTTGCCTCCAGTTTCCAGGCTGCCGCTTCCTGAACACAGGGACGAAAATCCGCATCATAGCAGGCGGGAGCGGGAAGCTGCTTTTCCTGCTGGATATGCGCGGCCGCGCTTTCACAGGCCTGGACGGCCCAGTTTAGGAACATTGCGTTCTGTTCTTTTCGTTGTGCGCGGATAAAAAGCTGGACGCAGATCGCGCTGCACAGGGAAAACAGCAGAATGGACAAAATGAGCTCCATTAAAAAAAGGCTCGTTTTGGAATGGCGTTTCATGGTGCCTCCTGATTGACCGCGCTGTTGATGGCAACGGTGATTTCTGATTCCGAACCGTCTTCGTCTGTCGCCGTAAAGCGGAAGAGCGTATCGGAAAGCTGTTCCATGGAAAGACCGTGTACTTTCAGGATGCTCTGTCCGACAGAGAGGGGAAGATCGTAACCTTCCTGCTGGTACAGTTCCCGGAGCGCGCCGTCCTGGTAATAGACGTAAGTGGTATATGGTTTGTCATTCACGCGGCTCTTCAGAGAGAGTACGTCTGTGTTTTCGACCGTTGCGATGGAAATGCAGTTCGCCGCGTCGTTTTGCCGGATTTTCTCCCGAATGTAGGAGAGCGCGGTGGCGCATTCATATGTTTTTCTTGAGTCGGAAACGATCTTTTCGTAAGTGTTGGCGCCGAAGACCGTGATGAGCAGGGCGGAGATGGCAAATACGCCCAGCAGCGAAAGGGTAAACAGGGAATCTACCGTGTGCTGCCTATTGGTATGAGAATTGCTCATTTTTGCTGTTTCCTTTCCAATACCGTGACATCAGGCATGAGATTGGATGCCACGGGCTGATAGTGAATGATATATCGGGTATCGTCATACAGGATGGGGTAGTGCTCCATCAGATAATCGAGGCTTTCCGGATAAAAGCCGTTGATTGTGTAACAATGGACAATGTTTCTGCGCACCGCTTCCTCCAGGCTTCTCTGCTGTTCGGCATCAGAACGGCCGGAAACGGAATTCAGGCCTCCGATGAACAGAAACAGAAAGGCCAGCAGCAGGAGAAGAGACAGGAAAGGCTTTGCGCCGGAGTATTTTCGTTTCATGGAATTCTCCTTATGAGAAAGATCTGCCGGATACCGCAGGCAGCGCTGCGGATAAAAAACGTAAAATGCCAAAAGCGGACATCAGGCGGATCAAAATTACTTTCCGGTTGCGGCAGTACTGCCGGTTACATGCCGATGCCGCTCATAATACCCAGCAGGGGCAGCATGACGGACAGGAGAATCAGACCGACCACGCAGGAAAGTATGGCGACCAGCGTGGGTTCCAGAATGGAGATCATCTGGCTGATGCGTTCATCGCTGTCCTGGGCGCTGCGCTCCGCGATCTTGCGCAGCACACTTTCTGTGGCGCCTGCCTGAAAGCCGACAGAAAGCATTCTTGCGTAAAGGCCGGAAAAAATATGTGAGGACATGACCGCTTCCGGAAAAGACGTTCCCTCATGGTAGGCCTTGGCACAGGCATCCACCTTGGCATGGGTATCGGGATCCGTGGCGAGCCGCCCGGCAATCTGCAGACCGTCTTCAATGGAAAGACCGCTGGAAAGCGCAATGGAAAGGCCATCCGCAAATCTTCCGGTGGAAAGCTGCTGCTGCAGGCGCCGGATGGGCGGAATGTATGACATCAGCTTCTGCCTCGCTTTCCGTCCCCTTGCCGTTTTGCAGAGCCAGAAGAGAAAGGCGGCCAGCAGCAGAAGCAGGATCACGAACAGGACGGAGTAACGGCTGAGAATATTGCCAAGGTTCATCAGCCCTCTGGAAAATCCGGTGAGCCTGCTGCCCAGCTGCAGAAACACCTGGTTGAAAATCGGAAGGACACGTGTGATCAGGACGATGATGACCGCGAACATCATGCCGATCATGACAGCCGGATAAGTGACGGCGCTGCGGATGGAGGAAGCGATCTCTTCTTCCCGCTCATAATGCGTGATAAGCGCGTCCATGACCTCGTCGGTCCGTCCGGACTGGACGCCGATCTCGATCATGTCACAGGCGTATGCCGGAAACATGCCGGAGCGCTTCATCGCTTCTCCAAGCGTATCCCCTTCTTCCAGGGAGGCATGGAGCGATGTGAAAAAATCCTTTCTTTCCGGCGGCGCATCCTCTCCGAGGATGGCAATGCCCTCTGCGGCAGAAATGCCGGATTTTAGGATCAGGGACATCTGGGAACAGAAGGCCGATATCTCCAGATTGGAAAACGGTTTGGATTGAGTTGCCATAGCAGATTCCTTTCTGTTTTATTTGAAGCTCAAAAGTTAATGTTCTATTCGGAACTCAAAAGTTAATAGGAAAACTTGATAAAGTAGCTGCTGTCGTTGCCGATATACCGGGACAGTTCGCTTCCTTTGCTGGCGGTGGAAGTGAAGGTGGGATCCATCATGTTCCACGAGGTGCCGTTGAATTCAATGATGTTGTACATCCAGCCCTTTTCCTCCACCCAGGTGGAGATCCAGGCGTGATAGACGTCGCCATAATAGCCGATGTCGAGCCGGGTGGGAATCTGCTGGGAACGCAGCATGCAGGCCATCAGCGCCGCATAGTCGAAACAGATCCCTTTTCCCTCCTCCAGCGTCCGGTCGATCACGGGTTTGTAGCCGCTCTGGACAGTGGCCGCCTTTTCATGGTCGTACTCCAGATGGGTTACTACATAATAAAATACATTGTAGATCACATCCAGATCCGAGTCCGCATGCAGCGCAAGCTCTTCCGCAATGGAAACCGCCCGGGTGGACAGATCGAAATCCACGTATTCGTTAGGGTACAGGTAAGGAAGCTGCTCATTGGAGAGAATAACGGTAAGGGCATGTCCGAAGGCCTGGGAATACTGATTGTCGTATACATTTTCGAAGACGTTGAAGGTGTAATTGCCGCTGCCTTCCGTCAGAGGAAAAACATGCCATTCCTGATCCGCTTCCAGGTTATAGGTATAGGTGTTGTTTTTGGGGCCGGAGATCTGGAGCTTGAGCTTGTTGGGAGCATCCAGCCATTTTATCATGACATAACCTTGATCGCTGTGGGAAGCGTCCAGAGAGACCTGACCGTTGCCGAAATTCAGCGTGTTTCCCGTTTCCGGCCGCAGCACCTGCCGGGTACTGCCCCTGGCGCCGCTGCCCGGTTCCGGTTCCCGCAGGGGTGTGGTGGCGGCGAAGAGGGAACAGCCGCAGAGCAGGGCGGAAAGGAACAATATCAGAAAAAGACGAAAATGATCTTTCATGGAATTCCTTTCTGGAGTAAGTAAAATTATATCTTAAGAAATCCTCTTAACGCATATCGAAAGAAGAGAACAGCCGCTTTGCAGCTAATCTATATCTTATCACACTTTTGGGAAAAGGGAAATGTTTTGTTCTTGCATTCTTGAATATTTATGGTTATAATCATTTTGTAGCATGAGGGAGCCGTTAAGGGAGAGCAATTATGAGTATTATGGATAAAAAGGCGGCGCTGATCGCGGCCGGGATCGATGTGGATTCGGTTATGCAGCGTTTTATGGGCAGCGAGCGGCTGACAGAGAAGTTCATGAAGCGGTTTGCGGACGATGTGACTTTTTCCCAGCTGGAGAAGGCGGTGGTGGACGGAGACAGCGAAGAAGCGTTCCGGGCGGCCCACACTTTGAAGGGGGTCGCGGGAAATTTGGGCATGACGGAGTTGTTTGACCGCACCTCGGAGATGACCGAGAAGTTCCGCGCGCACGATATGACGACCGCCGCGGAGGATTTTGCGTCTCTCAAAACCATATATGACCGAATTCTGCAGGCTGTTTTGGACATATGACGGATTCAGAAAAGGACATTTGTATTTCATCCTGCTGTGTTGGGGAGAGGGACGAGGCCATTATGAAGCATAACATCCTTGTAGTGGATGATATGGAGATCAACAGAGAAATCCTGCATACGATTTTTGAAGAAGAATATGATGTCCTTCTGGCGGAAGACGGAAGGGAAGCGATCGAGCTCATCGAGAAAAAGGCGCAGAATATTTCCGCGATCCTTCTGGATATTGTGATGCCCAGACTGGACGGCTTCGGAGTGCTGGAATTCCTGAATGAGCACGGGCTCATGAAGAAGATACCGGTGCTTTTGATTACAAGCGACACATCCTATGAGTCCAAGCGGCGCGGCTATGAGCTGGGGGCTTCCGATTTCATCATCAAGCCCTTTGAGCCGGATATTGTGACCAGACGTGTGCGCAATCTGGTCGAGCTGTATTATCATAAGAATAACCTGGAAAAGATGGTGGAAGCGCAGACCAGTGAGATCCGGGAAAAGAACGCCAAGCTGGCGGCGATGAATGAGCATATCATCAATTCGCTGGGCACCATCGTGGAGTTTCGGAGCATGGAGTCCGGGAACCACATTTTCCGGGTGCGTTCCTTTACGGAGATTCTTCTGGAGCATCTTCTGCGGGATTATCCGGAGTATGGGCTGGATCTGGAGACTGCGGAGATTATCGCTTCCGCTTCCGTGCTGCATGATGTGGGCAAGATTTCCATTCCGGACAGCATCCTGATGAAGCCGGGTAAGCTGACGAATGAAGAATTTGAATTGATGAAGACCCATACGGTGCAGGGCGCTCAGGTGGTAGAGCGTGTGATCATGGATGACGATCCCGCGTTCAAGAAATACTGCCGCGAGATCGCGCTGAGCCACCATGAGAGATATGACGGGAGAGGTTATCCCAACCGGCTGAAGGAAGACGAGATCCCCATCAGCGCGCAGGCGGTGTCCATCGCGGATGTCTATGACGCGCTCACCAGCGAGCGGGTATACAAGCCTCCGTTCTCCTATGATAAGGCGTATCAGATGATCCTGAACGGAGAGTGCGGACAGTTCAACCCGAAGCTGATGGATTGTTTTCGTAAGGCGAAAGCGGAGTTTGAGGCCAAGGCCGATGAACTGAAATGACAGGAGAATGACATGCACAGGATTTTATTGAAGCTCAGCGGCGAGGCATTGGCCGGCGAAAAAAAGCACGGATTTGACGAACCTACGGTGCGCGCTGTGGCCCTGCAGGTAAAGCGCCTGGTGGACGATGGCGTACAGGTGGGCATCGTAACTGGCGGCGGCAACTTCTGGAGGGGCAGGACCAGTGAGAACATCGACCGGACCAAAGCCGACCAGATCGGTATGCTGGCCACGGTGATGAACTGCATTTATGTATCGGAGATTTTCCGTTCCGTGGGCATGATGACGGCCATCCTGACGCCGTTTGAATGCGGTTCTTTCACAAAGCTGTTTTCCAAGGACCGGGCCAATAAATATTTTTCGAAGGGCATGGTGGTCTTTTTCGCGGGCGGAACGGGACATCCCTATTTTTCCACCGATACGGGCGTGGTGCTCCGTGCGGTCGAGGTGGATGCGGATGTGATCCTGCTGGCCAAGGCCGTAGATGGGGTCTACGATGACGATCCTCGGACGAATCCGAACGCGAAGCGCTATGATGAGGTCAGCATTGATGAGGTCATCGCGAAAAATCTTCAGGTGGTGGATATGACGGCCTCGATCCTGGCGCGGGACAACCGTATGCCGATGTGGGTATTCTCCCTGAACGAGGAGAACAGCATTGTGAATACGGTGCGCGGCGATTTTCGCGGGACGAAGGTAACGGTCTGAAAGAACGCCGGACCGGGAGCGGAGGGCTCTTTTGATCCGCATGGCGTGAAATGCCGCGGGATGGATTTTTGGGTTGCCATGAAAAAATACAACAGGGAGGTATACTATGGACGAGAGGTTACAGCAGTTTGAGAGCAAAATGCAGAAGGCGATCGCTTTTCTGGAGTCTGATTATCAGACGATCCGCGCAGGACGGGCCAATCCCCATGTGCTGGACAAGATCCGTGTGAACTATTACGGGACGCCTACGCCCTTGCAGCAGGTGGGAAACATTACCGTGCCCGAGCCGCGTATGCTCCAGATCGCGCCCTGGGAGAAGTCGCTGATCAAAACGATTGAGAAGGCGATCCTGGCTTCCGATGTGGGCATCACGCCTTCCAATGACGGTTCTGTCATCCGTCTGGTGTTCCCGGAGGTTACGGAAGAGCGCCGTAAAATGTTGGTCAAGGACGTGAAAAAGAAGGGCGAAGAAGCGAAGGTGGCGATGCGCAATATCCGCAGGGACGGCAACGATTATCTCAAGAAATTGGGCAAGGGTGATATTTCAGAGGATGAGGTCAAGGATCTGGAGGATAAGCTGCAGAAGCTGACGGACAAATACGTGAAGGAAGTGGATAAGCTCGTGGAAGCCAAATCCGCGGAGGTTATGACCGTATAAGCGGAATACAGCGCCGGAAGAGGGAGGGACAGGCACAGTCTGTCCCTTTAAAAATGGGCCGCGGTTTTGCATGTGCCGGCGGTCCGAAGCAGCATGCGGGAGTATGGATATGAGTGTTCCAAAACATGTGGCAATCATCCTGGACGGAAACGGCCGTTGGGCGAAGGCAAAGGGAATGCCGCGCAATTACGGCCATGTGCAGGGGGCCAAGACGGTGGAAGTGATCTGTGAAGAGGCATATCGGATGGGGATCCAGTATCTGACGGTCTACGCCTTTTCTACGGAAAACTGGAATCGGCCTTCCGATGAAGTGGCCGCCCTGATGACGCTTTTGCGCAATTACATGAAGACCTGTCTGAAAACAGCGGCCAAAAACAATATGTGCGTTCGGGTGCTGGGAGACAAAACCGGGCTGGACGAGGATATCCGCACCAGGATCGATGAGCTGGAGCGGGCCACGGTGAACAATACGGGCCTGCACTTCCAGATCGCTCTGAATTATGGGGGTCGGGATGAGATTCGCC
>CANQTI010000039.1 GCA_947626725.1 uncultured Eisenbergiella sp. | reverse complement strand
AACGAGATCTCCTGGCTGGACTGGACCCTTCTGGAGAAAAACAGGGAGCTGTTCGAATTCTTCAAATTCATGATCCGCTACCGCCAGCGCCATCCGGTCATCCGCAAAAAGCTGCCCAATGCGGTCTGCGGCATGGAGCCCTTACAGGCCCACGACGTCAACGCGGAGATCACCGATCTGCCCGAAAACACGCGGACCTTCGGCATCAGCTTCGCGGGCTATGACCGGGAGACCGGCCAGGACGATCTGGTCTATGTGGCCGTCAACACCCATTGGGAAGACGCCGCGATCACGCTTCCCCCGCAGGGTCTCCGCGGCGCCTGGTACTTAAGTGTCAACACCTGGGGCGACGGCGAGGGCCGTTACTGCTACCCGGAAGGCACTGAGGTGCGCATCGACGGCGAATTCATCATGCGCCCCCGTTCCGTGGCCGTCTTCACGGGACGGCCGTTCTAGGCAGCGCGGCCTGTGTGCATTCCTTTTCCGGACACGCTCGCGCTCGGGAGAAAAACGCAGCGGACACTAAGCTCAGCCGTGCCTGATAAGGCAAAGAAAAGAAGTGCGATAAAGATGAATCAAATTCTATCAGTGACCTGGGTGGCCGGTAAAGAATATTATTGTGAAAAATTACAAATAGGAGGCTCTTTCGTATGAATAGTATGAAATCATTATGCGGAAAAATATTGTTGATTATCGGGATTGTGGCCGGATTAACAGGATGCGGTTCCAAGGATTCTTCTTATGCCTGTACCCCTGTAGATGCTTCTTATCAGTTAAAGCAGATATATATCTTAGATGGGCAGAAGGGGTGGGCTCTGTCTTCGCAGAATGAATTACTGTTTACCGAGGATGGAGTGGAAAATTTTGTGTTGGTAAAGGATATAGCGGAAGAGGCGGGTGGAAAGGATGCCAGTGTCGGAATTTTCCCGGAGGATGAGAGCACTGTTCATGTGGCATATATCGTCCCCGACAGGCAGGCCATAGTGGTGGAGAGCACTTTTGACGCAGGAACGAACTGGTCGCAGACGGTGGCGGGAGAAACGGACGACGCATTGTATGAGGATGATGGGACGCTGTTCTTGAACTTTCAAGATGCGGAGAACGGGTATCTTCTCTATTGTGGGACGCCTGCAGCGGGCCTGATGGAGAAGAAGCTGTTTCGGACGCAGGACGGAGGGAAGACCTTTGCTTTGCGAAAGGATCTGACGGGTGAAATAGACGGTTATCCCCAGGGAATTGAGTTCTCCGGTACAGGCGGCTATCTTGCCGTGACATATCATGGGAACGCAGCGTATCTTTATCAGACCACGGATGCAGGGCAGACATGGAAGAGTATCCATATTTTTACGCCCGATCAGGATGTGGCATATATAGATGCATACGCTCCCGTCTTCTGCTATAAGGAGAAAGCCCAGGGAGCCCTGATTGTCAGGGAAACCGGAAAGGATGCTGTATACAAGCTGTTTCTTACGGAAGATGGCGGTGCTTCATGGAATCTGAAAGGAGAGCTTGCCTGCGATTCTGTGAAGGGTTATACTTATCTGAAGGAAGATGAGATTCTGATTCTGGATGCGACCGGGAAACTGTATCGCTGCAGCTTATAGGAAACTCCAGAGCCTGCAATTCGCACTGAATGAACAACTGAATACCAATACACAGCCCTTGCTTTCACAGGCGGCGAAAACGGAGCATCCGCCCTGGGGAAATCGCTCCGACAGAAAACGCCGCCCGCGGCCTGTATGTATTCCATTTTCCCGTACCGTAGAAAAACGCCGGTTCTTAACGAAGCAAGTCCGTCAGGACGCCGCTGGGTTTAGAACCGCTGCGTTTTTCTCCGAGCGCGAGCGTGTCCGGAAAAGGAATACACACAGGCCGCGGGCGGCGCTTTCTGCCGGGGCGGCGGCTGCTCTGCGGCAAGGGTCTCAGAGCGCCGTCAGGCAGCCTCCCCTGGCCTCCACGATGGCATCGTCCACGGCCAGCCACGCGCTGTCCGCCGACGGATTGTACACCGCGCCGCAGTCCGCCGTAAAGCGCAGACCGCGCAGAAGCTGCAGATAATCGATGATCTCGATGTTGGTGGCGTACCAGATGTCGGGACGGTTCCCCATCAGCCTGCAGAAATCCTCGATCACCTTCCAGTTATTGCGCTCCGTATTCTGATCGAACTCATAGCTGTGTCCCCAGACATACATCAGCTTCAGATACTGCTTCTTCGGGAAATCCGCGAAATACTGTCCGTACTCCATCAGCTTCGGGTCGCTGTGGTGACAGGTGGGATGCCACTCCATGGGATTCTCCGGCAGCGCGAAATCCGGCACGCTTTCCACCACGCGGCCGTATGCGATGCCGAGGCTTGCAAACAGCGTTTCGATCTCCTTCGTATAGGAGCCGTTGGGATAGGCATGTCCCCTGACCACATATCCGGTGAGCTTCTCCAGCCCCCTGCGGTCCTCCAGGATCTCCTCCGCCACCTCGGAAAGCGGACATCTGGCGATGGTCGGATGATGCTGCGTATGGGTCGCCACCTCATGTCCCCGGTACAGCGTGCCGACCTCCTCCGCCAGGACCCGTTCGCCCCGTTCCATCAGGCCATAGTTCAGATTGAAGGTCCCGCGGATCCCATACCGGTTGAAGATCTCCACCAGCTTCCGATCCTGCTCCCTTCCATCGTCATAGCTCATGGTGAGCGCCTTCGCTTTCCCCTGCGGGAAGCAGTAGTAAATGTTCTTCATCTTCTTCCTCCTTTATCCCTGTGTGATCTCGCTCCAGCTCTCGATGCCGATGATGGATTTCGCGAATTCCGTCACGGCCTCCGAACCGGGTCTGTCGATATTTTTAAACACATCGTAGATGAATTTGTGACGCCCTCCCTGATAGGAAAGCCCCAGCGCCAGGCCCTGCGCAACCTCCTCTGCTGCATCCGTTTGGCGGGATAAAATCATCGCGTCAATATCCGGATTGCCAGATGCCGCATAATAAGCATATGCAAAGGCTGCCGCCTGATTTTCTTCTCCCTTCGCAGAGGAATAGCCCAGCTCACTCAAAATGATGGGCCGCACCTCTCCTTCCGCCGTCAACATTTCTTCACTCCGCATGAAGTCCGTCACCACGTGAATGTTCTCCATCGTGACAATAGAGGTATCTTCCGAATCAGTGATCAGGCGATCGATCTTTTCAGAGGACTTCCAGAAGGTCGTGTTATTCAATGGATACGCATACGGGTGATGCGCCAGCCCCCAGTCGATATTGCCTTCTTTTTTCACGATCTCATTCATGACAGTCAACATATCCTTCACGTCATAACTTGTATTGGACTGCAAATCCCGGTTCCACTGCTGATCCATGGAAACGTAAATGCGGGCATTGGCATTATAACTCTTAATGCTGTTGTAGAAAACCCGAACCGCATTGGCGTATTCTCTCGCATAAGTTTCCAAATCCACATATTGCATATAATTCCAGTCTGCCCGAACGTTCACCTCATTGCCCACGATCCAGTTCATGACTGTGCCGTGTTCCATATCCCGATAACGCTGTGCGAGGAAAGAGGCCGCCGCTGCCATCGTCTCAATTCCCGCATCCTCCGCCGTATTAAAGGCATAATAATGACCGGAGCCGCCGCGGGAAAGCGGATGGATGAGCTGAGGCTGCGCAGAACTTTTATTGTTCAAAAGAATCGCCGTAATGGTTATCTCCTTCTCCGTCAGCGTACTGAAAACATGATCATACTCTGAAATCCGCTGCCCGTTGAAAGCATAGGTTTTTCCATTATAATCGTAATAAATGGTAGGATAGGCACTATGAGTGGTCTCTCCTAAAATCTTAGAAATGAAAATATTGTAGGCGGCATGGCTGACACCCAGATCATCCAGTTCCGGCCCGGTCAGTTTCAGCGGATCTACCAGAATCCCCTTAATGGACGCGGTCTGCGGAAAATCTTTCTGATACGCTGCCAGCACTTCCGGATTGGTAATATACTGCGGATCGCAGAGCGGAACATATTCGCCATCTAGCTTCACCGCCACCACAAATTTGGACAACAGCCTGGAATCGGCACGGCCAATATTGGTCTGCGCGGACAATGTAAAGGACTTGTCTTTCGTCACACGGGCAATGTATTCTCCCGTCGGATCGGGCTGTGCATCGTACATTTTCATCTCAAGGAGATAAAAACTGTCGTCATCGCTGACCGGCTTTTCCTCCACCGTACCCCGCAGTTCAAAGTTGCCAGTGCCGGGCCGGATCTCGCAGGACTCCACCTTGACAAAACCGTCCCGGTTCTCCTCCGTCAGCTCCACATATACCTCCGGCTCTTCCGTTTCGGTCTCGGTCTCCGTTTCCGGTTCTGTTTCCGGCACCGCCTCATATCCGGGCTCCTCCGCCTGCGGTCCGTCCGTCTGTTGCGCATCCGCCCCAGCCTCGTCCTGAGCCAGCTCCGCCTGAACGGGCTGTGCATCCTCCGCCCCTTCCCGCAGGGCATAGAACAGCCCGCAGCCCAGCATGACCACGGCGAAAAAAACAGCCGCCGCGTATATGGCGGTCAGGGTCCGAAGATTCCTGTTTTTCTTCTTGTTTCTTTTATACGGTTTCCTATGTAATGCTCCTTTTCCCTTTAAACGCAAAATACTTCCCCCATATACTTCTGCACGCTCCCGGTCGGCTCAACACAACTGTTCTTTTCCCGTTTTTTATCCCGAAATCTTTTACAGACGGAGCGTCAAAAAACTGCCCATGAAATTTTCCGTTTGCCGTCCAGACCATTTTACCATGTCAGCAGGGAAGCAAGCGGCCGCGAAGCGGACATTTGCTTCCACCTGACATGGCAACGAACGAATCTTTGATTCGTGAGTAAATAGCCGCCTGCGGCTATTTTACCATTCCAAAAAGGTGTAAGGCAATAGCATTTCGTAATATATATGTAACATTTTTTGACAATCCAGTGTTGTCAAAGAAGTTCCGCCAAGAACAAACCATATCAAATTGCAAACCTCTCACAATTATGCTATACTGACTGCATATTGAACTCCATTTTCGTTCAAAGGTGGAATGGTGCAAATGGCAGCAAAAAAGGAAAAAATCTTCTTCTGTGCGGAGCTGTTTTTCGCGTCCGCGGCAGTTCTTTTCACATGGCTCCTCGTACGTCATCAACAGCCCGCGATATCCTATCCGTTCGTAAAAAGAGTGCTTTTTTCTCTGTTCTATCCCTTTTTTTTCGGCGCTAAATGGATAAACGGCGGTGTGATCTTCGCGGCCGTTCTGACAATATATATCACCTGCAGGCGAACGCAGACAGGCGGAACCTTTTTCCGGCAGGCATGGATGGGATGTCTTGTTTCCATACTCTCTGTTCCGCTTTGCTTTTTTATTGTAATAACCAAAACCGGATTTATCGACACCTGGCTCCCGTCTTGTCGCTGTCTGCAGGCCGTGTGCTTTCTTGTTCTGGAATTGAATCTGACCGGTATAACGGGCTGGCTGCAGGAAAAGGGCAGAAAAACCGCCGCAAACGATCTTTTATTCCCGTCCTGGGTCTATCCCTGCGCTCCGATCTTTCTGATGATCAGCTGGCTTCCCGTCATCCTGGCGGGCCGTTATGTTTTCCCGCAGGGAGATGACTTCGATTACAGCGCATTCTGCCATCGTGCATGGATGAATGGTCAGGGACTGCCCGGCGTTTTAAGGGAAGCGGGTGCACAGGTCGCAGAAAGCTTCCTAGAATGGCAAGGTACATTTTCCTCTATTTTCCTGATGTCCCTCCAGCCCGGAATATGGAATATAAAACTTTACCATCTGGTCCCGCTTCTTCTGACCCTTCTCCCAACGACAGGCGTTTTTCTGTTCTTTTATGCGCTGTTTCACAAAACCTGCGGTGCTTCCAGAAAGGAAACCTTCTTCATCGCATCCTGCGTCTGTATCATGGTCATACAGCTCGTGCCCGCCAAGGCCCCCGCTTTCTTCTGGTACAACGGCGCGATCCACTACATGGGCGCATTTTCCTTTCTCCTCTATTTCCTGTCCTTCCTGCTGTTGGCCTGCCATGCGCAAAAATCCAAATGGAGGTACATTCTCCCGGCGGCTGTTTCCGGTATCCTTGTGGGCGGCGGCAACCTGGTAAGCGGTCTGGCCGGCTGCATCGTGATCGGTTATCTCATCATCTTCTTCTGGTATCTGAAAAAGAAAACACATTTGAAGATCGTACTGGCCTCCGGCTGCACGCTCCTCGCCGCCTTCCTCGCAAATGTCCTTGCGCCCGGCAACCGCGTTCGCGATATGAGCACCCCGCAGGAAGTGAATTACGGAGCGATCCGTTCGATCCTCGAATCGTTTCGCTTCAGTTTTCTTCAGTCGACAGGAGAATTTATAGACTGGTATATCCTCCTTTTCCTGCTCATTTCCGCTCCGATATTATGGAGCATCGCACGTAAATGCGATTTTCATTTTCCGCTGCCGGGACTGATATCCGCAGGCAGCTTCTGCCTCCTGTCCGCCATGTATACACCGCAGCTCTACGCTGTGGGAGAATGGCGCCTCGGCCGGATCCAGGATATCATTTATTTCGCCTACGTCCTGCTCCTGACTCTGAACGAATTCTATCTGTTCGGATGGATCCAGCGGCAAAAAGAAGCTGAGGCCGGTTTTTTTCTGTCTCCGA
This sequence comes from uncultured Eisenbergiella sp., assembly GCA_947626725.1. Lineage (GTDB taxonomy): Bacteria > Bacillota > Clostridia > Lachnospirales > Lachnospiraceae > Gallintestinimicrobium. The sequence goes on along the minus strand of CANQTI010000039.1, from coordinate 5,233 downwards.
GGACATTTTATGCCCTGACTGCCGCCGGACTCGTCATCACCGGACTGCTCACCGTCGGAACGCCGCAGAAAGTCACCAGTGCCGCCGTCCTGGATGCGGTCCGCACGGGAGAAGCGCAGCGGTACGCCGCGTGCATCCAGCACAATATCAATCTTCTGGAAACCACCGAAGACGCCTGCGTGCAGGTGGAAAAGCCGCCCCGGACGCCAACCATTTTCGTGGATGAGGAGATCGAACCCTGGCGGTGCGGGACGGCTGAATTTTTCGGGAAAGAAAAGGTTTATTATCCGGACGAGGCCGAGTGACCGGCGGCTTCTCTGATCCGGGCGGTTCACACCCGATATCCGGTACGAGGATCCACCAGGTTCACGCCCGATATCCGGTGCGAAGATCCACCAGGTTCCCCAGCGGCTCACCGTTCAGATACCGGCGCAGATTCTGCGCGAAAAGCCCCACGATCTGCTCCAGCGTCTCCGGCAGCGCGAAGCCGCCCGAGATATGAGGCGTGATGACGGCATTGGGCGCATCCCAGAGCGGATGGGAAGCCGGAAGCGGTTCGGGATCGGTCACATCCAGCGCAGCGCCCGCGATCTGGCCCGCATACAGCGCGTCGCAGAGAGCGTCCGTATCGATGGCGCTGCCCCGCCCCACGTTGAGCACCACCGCGTTCTGTTTCAGGAGCGCGATGCGCGCCCGGTTCAGCGTGTGCCGGGTGAAGACATTGCCGGGCAGGCTCATGGCCACCACATCGGCCCAGGGCAGAAGACGGTCCAGCTCCTCCATCCCGCACAGCTCTTCCAGCCATTCCGGCTTATCAAAGCTCCGCCGCCGGATACCGGCTACATGGCAGCCCAGGGCTGCCATTTTTTTCCCAAAGGCGGACCCGATATCCCCGAAACCGACGATGAGCACATTGCTGCCCTCGATCACATTCACAAAGCCTTCCGATCTCCAGTCATGGGAAAGCTGATTTCGATAATATAAATGGAGCTTCTTGCGCAGCTCGAACAGACAGCCGATCATATGCTCGGAGATCGCCAGCCCATAGGCGCCGGTGGCATTGGCCAGAAGCGCGCCCTCCGGCAGGATCCCCGGTTCACAGTAGCCCTCCGTTCCCGCGTTGTTGAGCTGGATCCACTTCAATTCCCCGCACTTTTGCAGCTGGGAAGGCGACCGCAGATTGCCCAGGATGACCTCCGCGTGCCGCAGATCCTCCTCTGTCACCGCGCTCTGCTCGCGAAAGACAAGCGTCCGGCCCGGAGCGGCCTCACGCAGTTTTTGTTTCTGCCGCTCGTTCAGCGGCGGCGTGATCAGAATATGCATGCCGATCTCTCCCTTCTTTTTTTGCAAATCCGTCCCACAGGCGGACAGCCCGCGAAAATGCGGGCCCGCGAAGGGCCGTTTTCTCCTATCTGTTATAAATCCCCATCTTATTGATGATGCCCTCCGCATCAATTCCCGGATGCGTCACATAAAGGCGGCAGATCAGCTCCGCCAGTTCCTCCCCGATCCGGTATTTTTCCGCCAGCTCCTTCACGGGCCGACCCCTGTCCACGCTGCGCATGATGTCGGATACCAGCTTTTTCAGATCCTTTTCCGGCAGCTGCGCCATATATGCCTCGGGGGAATCCGCCTTCAGACCTTTGGCCGTTTTCTCTCCGGGACCTGACTCCGTTCCGGGGGCATTTGCTCCAAGGGCTCCCGTTTCCCTTCCGATCGCACCCACACCGAAGGCTCCCGCATACGTCCCGGACGCCTCCGCCCCGAAACCCGCCTTTTCCGCCCCCGACACAGACAGCGTGCCGCCCGACGTCCCAGCGGACAAATCCAGCCGTTCCGCCTGCCAGCCATTCTCCGAAACCTTCAGCACCGCCATCGTGACCGGAAGAAGGAAACGCTTCGGGCCGCAGCTCCCGGGATTCAGAAAAAGCCTGCTGCCCTCGCGCCGCTCCTCGTATTTATGGGTATGGCCGCTCAGCACGATATCGCACTCCGGCAGTTCCCCTGCCTTTTTGCGGTTATGGATCAGGAAAAAACGAACGCCGAAGAGCGTGATCGACAGCGTTTCCGGCAGGGGCTTTTCCCAATCCCGGTCCGTATTGCCCCGCACAGCGTACACGGGCGCGATCGCGGAAAGCTGCTCCAGGATCTCCGGTCCGCCCACGTCCCCGGCGTGCAGGATCGCGCCGCAGCCTTTCAGCGCCTCCAGCACCTCCTCTCGCAGCAGCCCGTGCGTATCCGAAAGGATTCCGATCCTGTTCTCCGCCATCTTCTGTGCCTCCTTTTTCCGGACTGTGTGTCCGGCCTTTCTGTTCCGTCCGGTGTTCCCTCCGGGCAGACATTTCCCCCTGAGTCCACATCTTCCTTTTCTCCGGCAGATATTTCCCCCAACAGACGCTTTCCCGATCCGCAGATCCTTCCCGCGGAAAATCGTTTCCGGCAAAACACCCGCTTCCCCGGCAAAAAAAATTCCCGTCCGGCAAAAAATCTGCTTCCCACCGGAGCGGAATATTGCTATACTATATCCGTCGGCCTTTCGCCTGACAGGGAGGTTTTTCCATGAATATCATGATCGTGATCCAGCAGATGTGCGTCATGCTGATCCTCATTCTGACAGGCTGTTTTCTCTTCCGGAAAAACAGGCTCAGCGAGGAATCCGCGGGCCACATTTCCGGCCTGGTGGTGAATATCTGCAATCCCGCGGCCCTGATCTGCTCCGCCTTCGACGAGGGGCCCCGGCTTTCGGTCCCGGAGCTTGCCTTTTCCTTCGGCGTGATGCTTCTCCTATATCTGGTCCTGATCGCGGCGGGCACCCTGTTCCCGCTCCTTCTGGGGATAAAAAAAGAAAAGCGTTATCTGTATCACCTGCTGACGGTATACGGCAACGTGGGCTTTCTGGGGATCCCGCTGGTTACCGCCGTCCTCGGAAACAGCGCGCTCATCTATGTCTCGATCAACAACCTGATCTACAATCTTCTGTTCTATACCAGCGGCCTTTCCATTCTGCGCAGAAAGGCCGGACTGAAGGGAGGGAACGGGCTTCGGGATACCCTGTCCGGCTTTGTCAACATCGGCACCGTTTCCGCCCTGCTGACCATCGTGCTCTACATCATCGATCCGCCCGTGCCCGCCGTGCTGTCGGAAACCGTCACCTATGCAGGCCGCTGCACCACGCTGCTGTCCATGCTGGTGCTCGGCGTTTCCGTGGCCCGGCTTCCCATCAGGGAGATCTTCTCCCACAAAAAGGACTATCTGTTCCTCGCGCTGCGCCTCGTGCTGCTGCCCGTGGGCTGCGTAGTCTGCCTGCGCCCGTTTCTGTCCAACCCGCTGCTGGCGGGCACCTGTGCCCTGCTGCTGGCCGCGCCCTGCGGCAATCTGCCGCTGATGTGTTCCAAACAGTTCAGGCTGGAAACGGACACGCTGGCGCGGACCATCGTTCTCGCCACCCTGCTCTCCGTGCTCACGATCCCTATTGTCGTGATGTTTTTATGAAAAATATATTCGCCGTTTCAGAGTCTGCCGCCGCACTGTGCCGGAGTCCGGCGGTTTTTCAAAACGCACCGTGTACCGGAGTCCTGCAGCTTTCAAAGATTCACTGTGCATCCCGCGCACGGGAATGCTCCCGCAGGATCTGCATGAATTCGGCGGCATCCTTCTGCGGATCGTGAAACACGGCGGAGCCCGCCACGATCACGTTGGCGCCCGCATCCAGGATCCGCTCCACATTGTCCCGGGTCACCCCACCGTCCACCTCCAGATCGATGGGCCTGCCGCTTTTGCGGATCAGCTCCGCGGCCTCCCGGATCCGGTCGGTGGCGCTGGCGAAATAATGCTGTCCGCCAAATCCCGGATGAACGCTCATGATCAGAAGCTGGTCGATCTGATCCAGATATTCCTCCACAGCGTCCACCGGCGTTTCCGGGCGGATCGTCAGCCCGGCCCGGCAGCCCTGCCGTCGGATCAGCGCGATGGTTTCCCGCACATCCGCACAGGCCTCCAGATGCACCGTGATGATATCCGCGCCCGCCTGCGCGAACGCCTCCACATACCGGTGCGGCTCCACGATCATCAAATGCACATCCAGCACCATATCGCAGGACTTCCGAATGGACTCCACCACACAGACCCCATAGGAAAGGGACGGGACAAAAACGCCGTCCATCACATCGATGTGCAGATATTTCGCGCCAGCCCCGCGCACTTCGCTGATCTGCTCCCCCAGCCGCATGATATCCGCGGCCAGGATCGAAGGGGCCAAAATATTTTCCATAGAGAACCTCTTTTATTCCTTTGTCGCCGGTAAGGACGAGAAACGGCATACACATTTCACCGCTCGCCCGCCATCTGTATTCTGTCGTACACTTATTTATGTATCACATTTCCTATAACCCGGTCAAGCCCTTTCCCACTCCCGCCCGCAGGAAACCGCCGCCCGGCCTGGATCAGCGCACGGGGAGGGGATGGGGAATTCATGCAGACTCTTGAAAAACACCGGTTCTTAGCGAAGTGAGCCTGACAGGGCGAAACTGAGCTTAGAACCGCTGCGTTTTTCACGAAGCGAAAGCGTGTCTGCAGGATCCCCATCCCCTCCCCGCGTGCTGACCCAGGCTGGGCGGCGGTTTCCCTTTCATAATAAAAAGCGGTGCCTCATATAGATAGTAAAAAATGTCAGGAAATCTACTTTGAAAAAGAGAAAATATTTCTTCTGCGGTATCGCGCTGGTCTGCCTGCTGGGCCTGTGCTGGTTCGGTTCTCAAAGATTCGACAGTCTCTGTTTCCGACATCTGACGGATGCCTTTTTCGTCCAGTCCCTGGAGGGCGATCCTTTGAGTCTCCATTTCACGCTGGCGCAGCCGGAGCAGTTCGGCGTATCGCCCGATTCCTGTTCTCTGCCGGTCTATGATCCGGACGGTTCCGGGAAATCCGCGGCCGCAGCGCAGGATCTGCTGGACCGTCTTTCCAGGCTCCGTCCCGATCATCTCAAAGACGAAGAGCGCTATACCCGGGAGCTGCTGATCTCCTATCTGAACACCGCGCTGGAGGGGCAGCAGTTCGCCCTGTATGACGAGCCGCTCTCCCCCTCCTCCGGCATGCAGGGAGAACTGCCCCTTCTGCTGGCGGAATATACGCTGCGCAGCGAAAAGGACGCGGCCGATTATCTCTCCCTCCTGGGATCCGTCCCTTCTTATCTGCAGGGGCTTTCCGATTATGAAGCCGCCAAAGCACGGGCCGG
>CANQTI010000038.1 GCA_947626725.1 uncultured Eisenbergiella sp. | reverse complement strand
GATGAGCTTCCTGACGGCGGGGGAGGACGAGACCAGAGCCTGGACGATCCGCAAAGGGACAAAAGCGCCTCAGGCGGCGGGAAAGATCCACTCGGATTTCGAGCGCGGCTTTATCAAGGCGGAAGTGGTCAATTATAAAGATCTGCTGGAACAGGGCTCTCTGGCGGCGGCCCGGGAGAAGGGCCTGGTGGGCATGGAGGGCAAAGACTACGTGGTGCAGGACGGGGACGTGATTCTGTTTCGGTTCAACGTCTGACGGAGCGCTGCGTGCGGTTCAATGTCTGACGGCGCGGGGCATGGCGGCGGGCCTGCGGGACGAAGCCCCGGCTGCTGGGCGGCGGCCCCGTAATATTTTTTTCATGATTCCGACGCCCTTTTGTAACAGACAAATCAATATCTTGTATAACGAAAAACAGAAAACACTATATATGGATTAGCGTGAAAAATGTGTCCGGTTCAGACGAAACCGGGCATATTTTTTTTGCAAAAAAGTCTTGTCAAAGCTTTGTTTTTATACTAAGATGAAGGAGAAGTGGTACGAAGTGGAGGAAAATGTCACGAAGTGGTTCATTCGAGGCCCATTTTGAGGGGCGGAGGAGGACGAAGACAGATTCCGTACTTTTTCGCAGGCTGACAGGAGGCCGGAGGCCTTCTGCCACGGAACCGGTTTGTGGGACCGCATCAAACGGCAGGTGGTTGTCATGTATATGGGCGAATACAACCATACACTGGATGCGAAAGGCAGGCTCATCATCCCTTCCAAATTCCGCGAGACGCTGGGGGATAAATTCGTGGTGACGAAGGGGATGGACGGCTGCTTATTTGTGTATGACTATGCGGGCTGGACCGGTGTGGGCGAGAAGATTCGGGGCCTTTCCCTCAATAAAAGAGATCACCGTGTTTTCGTTCGTCTGTTTTTGGCCAGCGCCACGGAGGTGGAGGTGGACAAGCAGGGACGCATTCTGATCCCCTCCAAGCTTCGGGAAAAGGCGAACATCACCAGGGACGTGACGCTGGTGGGGACCGGAAACCACATCGAGATCTGGGATTCCGAACGCTGGGCACAGGAGGAAGAACAGGAAGGGGCCATGGAGGATATCGCGGAAGGCCTGGATATCATGGACTTTGGCTTTTGATCCCGTGAAAACACAGACTGGGAGCGGAATCTGAGATGGAGTTTGCACATACGTCCGTTTTGCTGAATGAGACAATCGAAGGGCTTGCCATCCGGCCGGACGGCATCTATGTGGATGGGACGCTGGGGGGAGGCGGACATGCCTCCGTGATCGCCGGGCAGCTTAAGTCCGGAAAGCTCATCGGCATTGATCAGGATGACGAGGCCATTGCCGCGGCCGAAAAGCGGCTGGCGCCGGCGGCGGATAAAGTCGTTCTCGTGCGGGACAATTACTGCAGCCTTCCGACGATCCTGGATGATCTGGGATACGCAGGCGCAGACGGGATCCTGCTGGATCTGGGGGTTTCCTCCTGGCAGCTTGACAGCGCGGAACGCGGGTTTTCCTATCGGTTTGACGCGCCGCTGGACATGCGGATGGACAGGCGGCAGCCCCTGACAGCGAGAACGATTGTCAACGAATATGACGAAATGGAGATTTATCGGATCCTTCGGGATTACGGCGAAGAGAAATTCGCAAAGAACATCGCGAAGCACATCGCCGCGGAACGGCAGAAGAAGCCGATTGAGACAACCGGGGAACTGAACGAAATCATTCGGTCAGCGATCCCCGCGAAAATGCGGGAGACGGGCGGCCATCCCTCCAAACGGACCTTTCAGGCACTGCGGATCGCCTGCAACCGGGAGCTGGAAGTGCTGGAGACTTCCCTGGATGCGTTTATCGGGCTGCTGAATCCGGGCGGACGGCTGTGCATCATCACCTTTCATTCCCTGGAGGACCGCATCGTCAAAAACGCGTTTCGCAGAAATGAAAATCCCTGCGTATGCCCGCCGGAATTTCCGGTGTGTGTCTGCGGGAAAAAGAGCAGGGGGCGGGTGATCACCAAAAAACCGGTGCTGCCCACAGAGGAAGAAACAGAGCATAATCCTCGCGCCAAAAGCGCGAAGCTTCGAATCTTTGAAAAGGCCCCGTCCGAATGATGGGGAACGAGGAGATATCAGGATATGGCGGCTGCAGGAAGAGCCGGGCGCAGCGCCGGCAGAACGGGATACAACCGAACAGGGAGCAGCAGAACGGGGAACGATAGGGCCGGGTATGCCAGGGAGATAGGAAACGCCGGGACCGGGCATATCGGAGATGCCGGAAGCGTCAGAAGCGGATACGCCGGCAGGGCGAACAGGGATGCCTATGTGTACGGTTCCGCCGCGCGAAAATTGGATATCGACAGACAGCTGGGCGCGCCGAAAAAGCAGCTTTCTCAGACGGCGCGCAAGAATCGGCAGCGGGCGCATTATATGAATCCTGCGTACCTGCTGTTCCTAAGCCTCGCCATGGCGGTGACGGGGTTTGTCCTGATCGGATATATCCGACTGCAGTTCGGCATTACCACCAGTGTGGAGAAGGTCGCCAGACTGGAGAGTCAGCTGAATAATCTGAAGCTGGAAAATGCGGAGACGCTCAGCCGTATCGAGAGCAGTATCGATCTCGAAGAGATCCGCCGGGTCGCCATCACGGAATTGGGCATGGTATATGCGGGAGACGGGCAGATCGTGGAAATTCCCAGCGAAGGCAGCGATTATGTACGGCAATATGACCAGATCCATCCGTAGAGGCCGGATCTTGCCGCCGCAAAAGCGGCCAAAGATTGCCAGATAGAGCAGGGTGTTAGCGTGAACAGGAGAAGAATGCCGGTTCGGACGCCGGCGCAGACAAAGGCCGAAACAGAAAACGGCTGGAATAAAAAAAGATTCACTGCGAAGATGCAAAAAAAGCTGGTGGTACTGTTTATCATGGTACTGCTGGCTTTTGCCGGGTTAAGCGCCCGTTTGGTGCTGATCAACCGGGACAATGGAGAACAGTATAAGCGCCAGGTGCTTTCCCAGCAACAGTATTCCAGCAAGACCATCCCCTATAAAAGGGGAGAGATCCTGGACCGCAAGGGAACCAAGCTGGCAGTCAGTGAAAAGGTCTATGACCTGATTCTGGACTGCAAACTGATGAACGGGGACAAAGGGAAATACGTGGAAGCCACCATCGATGCGCTTCATACGTATTTCGGCATCGATAAGTCTCAGGTGCGAAACTATGCTAAGGAGCATCCCAACGTCCAGTATTATGTGCTGAAAAAGCGCATGTCCTATGAGGAGATCGGCCCCTTTCAGGAGATGATGGCGGATGAGGCTCAGAAAGAGACCAGTGCGTTAATCAAGGGCATCTGGTTCGACGAAAGCTACAAAAGGATTTACCCCAACAATACGCTGGCAGCGGACGTGATCGGTTTCGTGCGCAATGACGGCACCGCTTCCTACGGGCTGGAGGAGCAGTACAACGACGTGCTCTGCGGCATCAACGGAAGACAGTACGGTTATCTGGATACGGATGAAAATTTACAGCGCACCACCAGGGCCGCCGTGGACGGCTACAACGTGTATTCTACTATCGATGCCACGATCCAGGGTGTGGTGGAGAAAAACCTGCTGAAATACAACGAGGAAAACAAGAACGTGGCCCGGGAAGGCAACGGCGCCTGGGACGTGGGCTGCATCGTGATGGAGGTCAACACGGGCAACGTCCTGGCCATGGCCAGTTATCCCTTTTTTGACCTGAACAATTACCGGGATGCCATGCCGTTGGTGGGTTCCCGCATGTACGATCTGGACGGAAAAATGACGGAGACCGTCATCAACGAGGAAATGGCGCAGGATATGATGAAGGAGGAGAACAACGATCTGCTGGTGCAGAACCTGAACGCCCTCTGGAAAAACTACTGCATCAATTCCACCTATGAACCGGGATCCGTCATGAAGCCCTTCGTGGCAGCGGCGGGGCTGGAGAGCGGCAAGCTGACGGGAAACGAGTCCTTTGAATGCACCGGCGTCATCCAGGTGTCGGACCGGAACATCCGCTGTCACAACTATCGGAGCGGCGCGGAAGGCTGGCTCACCATCGGCGAGGCCATTGAGCGCTCCTGCAACGTGGCGCTGATCCGCATGGCCCAGGTCATCGGCAAGGAGGAGCTGCTCCGATATTTTCAGGAATACAATTTCGGCCTGAAGACGAACATCGATCTGGCTGGCGAGGCCAGAACGGCGTCCCTGGTGTTCAACGATACCACCATGGGCCCCACGGAGCTGGCTACCTCCAGCTTCGGACAGGGGTTCAATGTGACCATGATCCAGATGATTACAGGATTTTGCGCGCTGATCAACGGCGGCTATTATTATGAGCCCCACATGGTCAGCAAGATTACGGCCTCTGACGGTTCTGTGGTAGAGAATATTGAGCCCAGATTGTTAAAACAGGTGATTTCCGCGCAGACCTCCGCCAAGGTGCGGGAGTATTGCGAGCAGGTGGTCTACGGCGAAAACGGCACCGGCTGGCGGGCCAAAACGCCCGGTTACCGGATCGGAGGCAAGACGGGCACTGCGGAAACCGTTTCCGCCAACGGCACCCGGCAGAAGGATGAATACGTCTGTTCCTTCATGTGCTATGCGCCGGCGGACGATCCGCAGATCGCCATATATATCGTGCTGAACCGTCCCAATTCCGCGCAGCAGGACAATGAGACGGGCAAAGCATCCCTGATGGCCAAAAACATCCTCATGGAGGTACTCCCTTATCTGAACATCTTCATGACGGAGCCTTTGACGGAGGACGAGCAGAAGGAGCTGGAAACCATGCAGGCGGATATCCGTCAGCAGCTCATTGACAGCGCGCCGCAGCCCGATCAGGAGGGTGAGGGCACGCAGGGCGGTTCCGGGACCGGTGAAGCCGGTGAGAGCGGCGGTGAAAACGGAGAGAATGGCGCATCCGGCCAGGAAGGACAGCCGGAAGGCGGCGTGTCCGGAACGGCGGAACCGGAAGGAGATACGGGCAGCGGCGAGAACGGCGCGGAACCGGAATCCAATCCTTTTGTGAATGAGGCCGGGCAGGTCATCGATCCTGCCACGGGAGAACCGCTGGACGAGGATGCGGCGGGCTTTGACACGCCGGTATCCGGCATTCTGGGCGGACAGAATCCGACACCGGAGAGCTCCGCTGAGGATCAGCCCGAAAATGAATGATCCGGGACGGTCGGCTGTCTGGGAAATAAATGATCCGAAGCGGCATCCCGCCGGGAAAATGAATAATCCGGGGCGGCATCCGCCGGGAAAATGAATGATCAAAGATGACATACCGCCGGAGAAATGAATATCTCCGGACGTCATAACCTCACGGAACGGTTAATAAATTATAGAGATGACCGGTCCGTGAGGCTTTTATGGAGAAAAGCAGAACTTATCATAGGAAAAAGATCGTTATTGTGTTTTTTATCTGCACGGTTCTGTTTTTGGGGCTGGCGGCTCGGACCGCCTGGCTGATGATCTTCTGCTCGGAACACTATTCCGAACTGGCGCAGGATCTGCATCAGCGGGAACGCTCCATCAAGGCGAGACGGGGACGGATTCTGGATGCCAACGGCACCGTACTGGCGGACAACCGAACCGTCTGTACGATTTCCGTCATCCACAGCCAGGTGAAGGAACCGGAGAAGGTGATCGCCGTCCTGAAGGAGGAGTTGGGTCTTTCCGAGGAAACGGTGCGAAAACGGGTGGAGAAGGTATCCTCCATCGAGCGGGTGAAGAGCAATGTGCCCAAGGAGATCGGCGACGCCGTCCGCGCGTACGGTCTGGACGGCGTCAAAGTGGACGAGGATTACAAACGCTATTATCCGTATGGCAGGCTGGCTTCCAAAGTGCTGGGCTTTACCGGGGCGGACAATCAGGGAATCCTGGCGCTGGAGAGCAGCTATGAGGAATATCTGCAGGGAACACCGGGCACCATTTTAGAGACCACGGACGCCAAGGGCATACAGATCGCCGAAATGGGGGAGGATCGGGTCGAGCCGGTGGCGGGCAGAGACCTGGTGATCAGTATGGATGTGAATATCCAGCAGTACGCCACACAGCTTGCGGAACAGGTGCAGAAGGCCAAGGAGGCCGATGGGGTTTCCATCCTGGTCATGCGGCCGGACAGCGGTGAGATCCTGGCCATGGTGGATACGCCGGAATACGATCTCAACGATCCGTTCACTCTGACGGAGGCGGTTCCGGAAAAAGAAGAGCAGGACGCCCTGAACCGCATGTGGCGCAACGCCTGCATCAACGACACCTATGAGCCGGGCTCGGCCTTCAAGATCGTCACCGCCGCGGCCGCGCTGGAAGAAGGCGTGGTAAAGGAAGAGGACACTTTTTCCTGTCCGGGCTTCATCATGGTGGACGATCGGCGCATCCGCTGCGCCAAGGTGGGCGGACACGGCGCGGAAACCTTTGTGCAGGGCACCATGAATTCCTGCAACCCGGTTTTCATCACGGTGGGTCTCAGACTGGGGGTAGAAAATTACTATCGCTATTTTGAACAGTTCGGGTTGAAGAAAAAGACGGGCGTGGATCTGCCCGGAGAGGCCGGAACGATCATGCATAAGAAGGAGGATATGGGAAACGTGGAGCTCGCCACGGTTTCCTTCGGCCAGTCCTTCCAGATCACGCCGATCCAGCTGGCCGCCACCGCATCCTCCCTCGTAAACGGAGGCATCCGGGTCACGCCGCATTTCGGCGTCGGCACGAAAAGCGAAGGAGAAGAGGCAATCAGTCTCTTCCCGTGGGAAGCGGGAGAGCGGATTTTGTCAGAGCAAACCAGCGAAAGACTGCGGGCAATTCTCTTTGAAGTGGTGGAAAACGGAGGCGGCAAAAACGGCAGGGTCGAAGGATACCGGGTGGGCGGCAAGACGGCCACCAGCGAGACGCTTCCCCGAGGAACGGGAAAATATATTTCCGCTTTTCTGGGGTTTGCGCCGGCGGAAGACCCAAAGGTGCTGGCGCTGTGCATCATCCGCCATCCCACGGGAGTTTACTATGGCGGGCAGATCGCCGCTCCCGTGGTCCGACAGCTCTTTGAAAACATTCTCCCCTATCTGAAGATCGAAAAGACGGGGACAACAGATCAGCCTGAAAATGGGGTGGAAAGGGAATGAGTGGGATGATGGATGCCGTTGTACTGCCGGTTCTCATTTCCTTCGGCGTGAGCGCCGTGCTGGGACCGGTTGTGATTCCTTACTTAAGAAGGCAGAAGATCGGACAGACGGTTCGGGAAGAAGGGCCGGGAAGCCACCGAAGAAAAAACGGGACGCCTACCATGGGCGGGATTCTGTTTCTCGCCGGGGTGACAGCGGTCTGTCTGGTGTTTGGCAGGGATTGTCCGGATATCGTCCCGGTGCTGTTTTTGATGTTGGGGTTTGGCCTCGTAGGGTTCCTGGACGATTATCTGAAGGTGGTCCTGCGGCGCTCCATGGGACTGCGGCCCTGGCAGAAACTTCTGGGACAGATGGCGGTGACGGGTGTTTTTGTCTTCTATCTGATGAAAAGCGGGCATACGGATCTGAGCATGCGGATCCCCTTTCAGCCCCAGATATGTCTGGAATTGGGTGTCCTCTCCGTTCCGTTTCTGTTCCTGGTGGTGATCGGAACAGCCAACGGAACCAACTTTACCGATGGGCTGGACGGCCTGGCGGGCAGCGTGACGGTGCTGGTGGCGGTGTTCTTTTCGGCGGTGGCCATCGGAACGGGAAGCTCTCTCACTCCGCTCCCCTGCGCGGTGGCGGGCGGCCTGTTGGGCTTTTTGCTGTTTAATGTGTATCCGGCCAGCGTTTTTATGGGCGACACCGGTTCCCTGGCGTTGGGAGGCTTTGTGGCGGGCTGCGCCTATATGCTTCACCTGCCGCTGTTTCTGCCGATTGTGGGTTTTGTCTACATGATCGAGGTGCTTTCGGTGATCCTGCAGGTGGGATATTATAAACTGAGCGGCGGCAGACGCATTTTCAGGATGGCGCCGCTGCATCATCATTTTGAGCTCTGCGGCTGGTCAGAGACGCGGGTCGTCGCGGTGTTCTCCATACTCACTGCGCTGCTGTGCCTGATCGCTCTGGCGGCATATTAGAAAAACGATCGGAAGAGGACCCGAAGGGTCCGCTGTCCGGAAAGGAAAGGGAAAAAGGAAGATGGATCTGACAGGGAAAAAAGTGCTGATCGTGGGATGCGGAAAGAGCGGCATCGGTTCTGCAGGACTGCTGGAACGGTTCGGCGCCGTACCGGTTCTGTATGACGCCAATGAAAGTCTGGACCCGGAAAAACTGCGAAAGGATAACGGATTGGCAGAGAACGTGCGCGTGATCACAGGCGCTGTCCCAAAGTCCCTTTGGGGAGAGCTTTCCCTGGCGGTCGTCAGCCCGGGCGTACCGGCGGACAGCCCGCTGGTGTCCGAGCTGCGCGGGAAGGGGATCCCCGTCTGGGGTGAGGTGGAGCTGGCCTGGCACTACGGCAAGGGCCGCCTGATCGCCATCACCGGCACCAACGGCAAGACCACCACCACGGCGCTGGTGGGAGAAATCCTGAAAAAATACAGCAAGTTCGCCTTTGTGGTGGGCAACATCGGCATTCCCTACACGCAGGAAGCGCCCAACATGACCGAAGACAGCGTGACGGCGGCGGAGATCAGCAGCTTCCAGCTGGAGACGACGGTGGATTTCCACCCGTCAGTGTCCGCCATCCTGAACATCACGCCGGATCATCTGAACCGCCATCATACGATGGAAAACTATGCGGCGGTCAAGGAATCCATCACAAAGAATCAGGGAAAATCCGATTTCTGCGTTCTGAACTATGAGGACCCGTATCTCTCCGTTTTCGGGGATGCCTGCCCTGCGCGGGTGATTTGGTTTTCCTCCAAAAGAAGGCTGACAAACGGCTACTATCTGGAAGGGGAAACGATCTGCCGCGACCTGGGAGAGGGGCCGGAAACGCTGATGAACGTGAATGACATGAACCTGATCGGCGTTCACAATTATGAAAATGTGATGGCGGCCATCGCCGTATCCGCCGCCTTCGGCGTTCCGATGGACATCATTCTTTCCACGGTGAAATCCTTTCAGGCCGTTGAGCATCGGATCGAATACGTGGCCACCAAAAAGGGTGTGGTTTATTACAACGATTCCAAAGGCACCAATCCCGATGCGGCCATTCAGGCCATCCGGGCCATGCGCTGGCCCACCCTTCTCATCGGCGGCGGTTATGATAAGAAGAGCCGTTATGACGAATGGATCGAGGCCTTTGATGGGAAGGTGAAGCTTCTGGTACTCATCGGACAGACAAAAAACAAAATCGCCGCCTGCGCGAAGGTGCATGGGCTGTATAATGTGGTGACGGCTGACAGCTTCCAGGAGGCGCTGGAGATCTGTGAACAGAACGCCGTGCCCGGCGATGCGGTGCTGCTTTCTCCTGCCTGCGCCAGCTGGGGCATGTTCGAAAATTATGAAGAGCGAGGACGAAAATTCAAGGAATTTGTCAGACAGATAGAGGAGTGAGCGTATGGCCGGCGTCCGGAATCGATTTCGCAAAAAGGAAGAACGTTATTTTGATTACAGCCTGTTGTTCATCATACTTTTTTTGGTGGTGTTCGGCCTGATCATGATCTATTCCGCCAGCGCTTATGATGCGGCGGGACAGATGGACAATGAGGCATATTATCTGATCCATCAGGGCGGCGCGGCTGCCATCGGCATCGTGGCCATGATCGTGGTATCCTGGATCCCCTATCATTTCTGGGAACGGTTTGCCACGCTGGCCTATCTGATATCCATTGTCCTGATTCTGCTGGTGCTGACGCCTCTGGGATATGAGGCCAACGGCGCCAGGCGGTGGCTCAAGATCGGCATTTCCGTGCAGCCGGCAGAGATCGCCAAACTTGGCATGATCCTTTTTCTGGCCTCCCTGATCTGCAGGATCGGTCGGGGAATCAAAACGGCAAAGGCCTTTTTCCTGATCATGGGTTCGGCGGGGGTCGTTTGTCTGCTGGTCTGGCAGGTGACGGACAACTTAAGCTCCGCCATCATCATCGGCGGCATCGCGTTTCTGATGCTGTTCGTGGCCAGTCCCGATTATAAAAAATTTGTGCTGATCGTGGGCGCGGGGCTTGCGGCGGCGGCAGGGCTGGTTTATTTCATTGCCCAGACGCCGATGACGGAGGACACCGGCTTTCGCAGCGCCCGCATCATGGCCTGGCTGGATCCGGAGGCCTATGCGTCGGGCAAGGGCTTTCAGGTTCTGCAGGGGCTCTACGCCATCGGCTCCGGCGGTCTGTTCGGCAAGGGGCTGGGCAACAGTATACAGAAGCTGGGCTTTCTGCCGGAACAGCAGAACGATATGATCTTTTCCATTATCTGTGAGGAATTGGGCCTGTTTGGGGCCATCGCGGTGATCATGATCTTCATTTTGCTGATCTGGCGCTTTATGGTGATCGCCAATAACGCTCCGGATTTGTTCGGGGCGCTCATCGTGGTGGGCGTCATGGGACATATCGCGATTCAGGTGATCCTGAATATCGCGGTGGTGACAAACACCATTCCCAATACCGGAATCTCGCTGCCTTTCATCAGCTATGGCGGCACCTCCGTTCTGTTTCTGCTCATTGAAATGGGGCTGGTGATGAGCGTTGCCCGGGGAATTCGGTTAAAGGATGCCTGAGACGGTGCAGGGGAGCGCGCAGACAACTGAGGGCTGAGGGACCGGGACTGTCCGTTCCCGGTGCATGCCTGCTTCGCAGAACGAGGTCCCCGGGCCCGACCGGCGTCCCGGCTGTCCGGTTGCGGCGCATATGCCTGTCCCGGGCGCCTGCGGCGATGTCGGAAGCTGTCTGTTTTTTGGATGGACAGGCAACGGATCCGCTTTTCTACATAAAATACAATAAGTCTTGCTTTTTTGTGTGGATGGTGGATAATTGAAATATATTCAGATCAAAGGCGGCACTCCCCTGTACGGGGAAGCTGTCATTCAGGGATCCAAAAACGCGGCGCTGCCCATTATGGCGGCGTGTCTGCTGGTGCGGGGCGTCACGGTGCTGCAGAATTGTCCTGATATTTCCGACGTTGGCTGTATGTGCCGACTGTTGGAGAGCCTGGGCGCAAAGGTGGAACGCTGTCGGGGGACGCTTTGTATCGATGCCGCTTGCATCACATCTGATCATCCGCCGCAGGAGCTGGTGACGAGGATGCGTTCCTCTGTGATTCTGGCGGGAGCTATGCTGGGGCGGTGCGGGGAAGTGCAGCTGCACACGCCAGGCGGCTGCGTGATCGGAGACCGGCCCATTGACTGGCATATCCAGGCGCTTAGGCAGTTAGGCGCGGAATTTGAGGAAAACGGCTGTCTGGTGACGGCGCGGGCGCGCAGGCTGCACGGCGGGCGGGTTGTTCTGCCCTTTCCCAGCGTGGGAGCCACGGAGAACGTTCTTTTGGCGGCAGCACTGGCAGAGGGGCAAACGGACATCTGCGGCTGCGCGATGGAACCGGAAATCATGGCGCTCTGCGCTTTTTTAAATGGTGCGGGCGCGGCAATTTCCCTGGCGGGAAAAGGGCACATCCGCGTGTCGGGCGTGAAGGCCCTGCGGGAGAGCGTATATGGCGTGGAACCGGACCGTATCGTGGCAGGGACTTATCTGATCGGTGTGCTTGCCGCAGGCGGCAGTGCTTTTCTGCGGAATGCGCCGGCCGGGCAACTGGAGAGCGTAACGGCGCTGGCCGGGAAGATGGGTGCAAGGCTTGCAAAGACTGGAGAGGGGCTCTATGTGGAGCGCACGGGGAGGCTGTGCGCGCCGGCATATGTGGAGACCGGCGTCTACCCGGCTTTTCCCACGGATCTGCAGTCGCCTCTTTTGACGGCGCTGTGCCGGGCAGAAGGGAAGAGCTGTGTGGCTGAACGGATCTTCAACGGACGGTTTGCCGTTGCCGCAGAGCTGAACCGTA
>CANQTI010000037.1 GCA_947626725.1 uncultured Eisenbergiella sp. | reverse complement strand
GCGGGGACGACTGCATCCGCAGCCCCATCACCAAGGTGCGGGAGATCTGCTTCCAGGTGCTGACATTTGTAAAAAAGTGATGGGGGGACCCATCACTTTTTTGCTCCCATATGCAATTACCACCCTATCAGGTTATCGCAAATCAGGTCCTCCATTTTTAAAGAACATTCAAGAGATCATCAAAAGAACGCAGATTGTAGTCCTCAAAGCCACAGTCTCTGGCATCGCCGAACAGGGCCAAAGCGGTCATTCCTCCAGCTTTAGCCGCCTGGATACCGGCCTTAGCGTCTTCTACTACAACGCATTGATCAGGAGCTATACCAATTTTCTCGGCAGATTTAAGGAACACTTCGGGATCCGGTTTAGAGCGGACTATATCTGTGCCGTCCGCAACAGCATCGAAAAAATCACCCAAGCCAATCTGACCCAGGATGAACTTGGTATTTTTGCTTGAGGAACCAATCGACAGCTTATAACCTCGGCGGCGCAGCTCGTTTAGCGTATCCTTTACTTCATCAGTTAGATCAGCCGGAGACATCTTCTTCAACAATTCCCTGTAGATGTCGTTTTTCTCCTCAGTGAAGGCCGCTTTCTCTTCCTGGGTGTACTTCATCGCAGAGCGCTCCAAAATAATTTCTAAACTGGCCATACGGCTCACACCACGCAAACGGTTGTTGATCGTCTCATCAAAATAAATTCCCAATCGATCAGCCAGGACTTTCCATGCCTGATAATGGAATTTGTCGGTGAAACAGATAACGCCATCCAAGTCAAAAATGACGGCCTTTTTCTTTAGCTGCATAGATAATATCCCCTTTTTAACGACAACTATTTTTATCAGACCGGCCACAGCCGAAGCTGCGGCCGGTCCATGGAAGTTTGTACCGATCTGTTAATCTTTCGCCGCACGCTTTTCGGCGAGATCTTTCTGGATCTGCGGCAAATACTTATCAAGATCATAAATTTTGAGCAAAATGAACTGGATCAGGCAGAATACAGCGGGCACAACAGAGAACAGCGCGATCAACATTTTGTTTGCGGATTCGGGCTGCACGGCGAGATTACCATCGTAACCAGCCATGCCCATCAATACGCCGACAAGACCGACACCGACGGCGGTACCGATTTTCGCGGTAACACTCTGTGCGCACGAAACAGTGCCCTCGCTTCGAACACCCGTTTTCCACTCTCCATAGTCCATACAATCAATGACGAAAGTATTGGCAAATGAGAACATGGTATAGAAACCCATCATGGCCAAAACATTGGAAAGGAGCAATAATGTATAGCTATGAACATTGAAAAGGCGCACTATGTAGCCGATCATACCGATAAGTGTCGTCGCTCTCATGAGGTTGACAAACCCGAACTTCTTAGACAAAACCGGGGCCAATGCCATAACGATAACGATAGCGAACGTTGTAGCAGAGAAGCCGGTGGCAAGATTCAGGTCACCCATGACATAGGTAAAGTAGTAGGTCTGAACGTTGTTAACAAGGTTTGTACCGATGTTGGAGAAGAAAATAATGATCGCAAAAATAAGAATATACTTGTTCTTCTTTAACAGATCGATCATTTGGCGGAACTTGATAGGCTCTGCTGCAACAGAAACATCCGCACGCTCCTTTACCACAAGGAAGCGGATCATGCCGACCACCATACAAGGAATGCCCATTATAAGAGAGAGTTGAATCCAGCCGCCGCGGGTTGTGCCCATTCTTGTGACAAGCTGAGGCAAAACCATGGAAGCAACCATAGTAAATACCAGAGAAATGAGACCGGCGAAAGCAAGAATAGAAACATTCTGCGAAGAGTCCTCCAGCGAGTTCGCCAGATAAACCGGCTCAGCGCAGAGCAGCAGCGTCAGGAAAACAGAGTTGACCATCGTATACATAACGAAAACGTAGATATACGATACGGGGATATTCATGACCGGCGCACTGAAGCACAGAATAATGCACAGCCAATAGCCGATCAGCGCGAACTCATAGGGGCGTCCTTTGCCCCATTTGGTATGGGTTCGGTCGATGAGATAGCCTGCGATGATGTCAGAGACGCCGTCAAAGATTTTGGAAACCATGAAAAGAATACCGACTACACCGATATTCAATCCCATAATGTCCGTTGCGTAGTAGGTCACATAGCCCATCATTACAGAACCAACCGCATAGGCAATCGTGCGGGTTGGCCACGCAAAGAAAATGCTCTTTGGGACCTTCTTTGCAGGGGATTTGGCGACCGCGTTTTTTTCACTCATAAGTAAGTTCTCCTTTCTTTGTTTTGCTTTTTGTTGGAAACCACATATTATAATTTTGTATCCTCGTGACCACAGAACGGATCAACCGGGGAAATACCCTTGAAAACAGAGCGGCCCATCAATTTATCAATCACCGCTTTGCGCGTTTCCGCATTATCCGTATATGCGTTTACATACACATCAGCCATTGGAATATCCAGAAGATGATAGGGATTAGCAAGACTGACTACCACGACAGGCATTTCACCAGCATACCAGGGGATGTCATTGCCAAGTCCCGCCAACACGCTCCATTCCACACGGACAACTGTGGCGTTGGACTGTGTAGGAATATCGACAAAGAGCATGGCCATGTCAAATCGCGAGGTGAATGATTCAGTGGTCGCTTGAATCTCTTCCATTACACGCATGGTAGCCTCGTCCATTTCCCCAGACAGGAGCGCCTCAATATTGATTTTCATTTCCCGTTTCCTCAGCTCGACTTGGAAACCTTCCTGCTCCAATCTGGCCTTAATGTCCTGCGCAAGGGGAGACTCGTCATTGACCTCACTTTGAATTACATTCAAATAAATGCGCGGTGTCTTTTTGGGAGACAGCGGTAAAATGCCTTTATCTTTGACTAGCGTGGGAGCCTTGTCCGCACACTCTTCCGTCCACTCCCGGAAAAGCTCCTGGCCTACGACTTTACTGGGATCGATATGCGATACCAAGGTATCGTTTTGATGCTTTTGGGGAAAATCTCTGCTTGCTTTCAGCGCCAGTACGCGCGTCACAGCATCGTGGAAGCGTTCCTCTGAAATCAGGCCGTCCTGATACCCGGTTTTCAGATACATGATATCCTCCTCACAGTTGCGGTTGAAGAGAATCATGTCGCAGCCAGCCTCAATGCTCTGGCATAACCCTTTCTTTCTTGGCAGTTTTTGCATATAACCTACCATTAGGGTAGAGTCTGTAACAATCAGGCCATTGAACCCCAGTTTTTCTCGCAACAGGCCGGTGAGCAGAACCTTGGATTGGGAAGCGGGCAGGAATGCCTCAAAGTCGCCGACTTCCGGACATAGTGCTCTGGCCGCTGCGGGGTGCGCGATATGGCCGATCATCACGGTGGGCACTCCATCTTCGATCAAATTACGGTAGATCCATCCATAGGAATTCATCCAGTCCTCATAGTTCAGCTGATTGACACTGACCAGAAGATGCTGATCGCGCTCATCAGTGCCATCGCCAGGGAAGTGTTTGAGAGTAGGGATCAAATTTTCCTCATTGGCCGCCTTAATGTATCTGCGGGCCATCTCCAGAACATCTTCTTTCTTGCTGGAAAAGGCACGAATGTTTGTAATGGGGTTGTGGTAGTTCAGATCGAGATCGACGATTGGGGCAAATCCCCAGTTCACACCTACGCTGACAGCTTCTGCCGCACTGATTTTTCCCAATCGGTAACCGCTTTCCACATCACCAGTTGCAGTGCAGCCCATTGGCATATTATAGGTTGTTCCCTCGTTCAATACGCCAGATCCGCCGTATTCCAAATTACCCGCGACCAAAACGGGGATTTTGCTGGCGTTCTGCAATCGGCGAATGCCGTCCTGCAGGCCGTCCATCGGAAAAGGACGGATCATGAGGCCACCCATGCCCAAACCCACCATGCGCCGGATCGTTTCGTCGCTGAAATTGTCGATACTGCCGCAGAAAAGCTGCCCGACCCGCTCATCCAGCGTCATGCCGGTGTAGGTATCCTCCACCCACTTGATTTGTTCCTCACTCAGATAAAAGGGCTTTGCTCTCAAATCTACAGCCATGGTTTATCACCTTCTTTCCTCTCCTAAAAGTCATAGGTCCCGCTCATCACTAAAATGTTTCTGCCATCTGGCAGCGTGACCAGAGCCTCGGTGTTGCAGGGAATAACAAAGTGGTATGAAATTTTTCCCTTTGTCCGTTTCCAGCCCGATACGATCATGCCATACGGGGAGTTGTATTTCGCTTCTGCATACTCCATGCTCTCATCCGGCACAGGTCGGAGAACAAACTTCTGGAAACCAGGCTCACTTTCGTCCCAGTCGATACCGGCACATCTGGAGAAGAGGAAATCACAGACAGCACCGTAGCTGTAGTGGTTCATGGACTCCTTGTGGGTCAGCTTTCCGTCCCACGTTTCCGGGATGGTAGTCGCCCCTTGGATCACGTTGAACAACCATCCGGGGCATTCCTCCTGCTGGAGCACCCGGTAGGCGGTCTCCGAATATCCATTGTCGCACAGAACATTCAGCAGCATAGCGGTCGACAGGAAACCGGTGTTCAGCTTATAACCTCCAGCCACCAGCATTTCATTCAGCCGCGCAGCAACAGAAGTCTTTACTTCGTCTCTGCACAGGCCAAAGGCCAGCGCCCGGACCTGGGGCGCCTGGCGGCCATCCTTAATAAGGCCGTTGTCAGGGATGAAATAGCGGTTATAAACACGCTTCACCTGTTCGGAATAATATGCGTAAGCTGCGGCATCGGCATCATTCCCCAACACCGCGGCCATCTGGGAGAGCAACCGTGAAGAATAGCACAGATAGGCCGTGGGCACTTCAGGATCCGGTTTGATGAAAGCATCAGGGCCCCTCATGACCACATTAGGGACATCGGGTTCCAGCCACTCGCCCCACTGATATCGGGTATCCCACACATACTGTCCGTCGCTGCCACCGTTTTCTGTGTACCATGGCTCTGAGGCCCGCAGTTCATTTTTGTTTTTTGCGTTGGCAATCATGTAGTCGACCCATTTTTTGGCCGAAGCGTACTGTTGCTTCAAGATGCGTATGTCTCCATACCGCAGATACATCGTCCAAGGTGTAATGGTGGCCGTATCGCCCCAGCCGGAACTGCCGTCCAAAATGTATCCGCCGTCAGGCGCGTAAATATTGGCCATGATGCTGGCCATCGGGTCATACGGGGCTGAATTGTCTCCGTCTGATTTTGCCTTTTCAGCCTCAGCCGCCGCCTTTGCTAGAGACTCTTTTTGCGCTTTGAGAGCAACAGGGTCGTGCATCATCATACAATTCGGCGCGATGTTGAGTATCTTTCCGTTCTCACATTGATCCGCCGCCACATCCTGCATCCACTTTTCAAAAAAGGGATAAACCTCCGCAAACCAGCCGGCTGTTTTAGCGTAGATTTGGCTGTCACCTGTCCAAGGACTCCTTTCGCGGGTCGGACAGTCCGTAGGCACATCGAGGAAGTTTCCTTTCTGACTCCATCTGCTATTTTTCACCAGTTGGTTAACCAACTTGGAGGAGCAGTCAAATTCGCCGGTCTCCTCCAGAACGGAGTAAATCGCATAAGCCTCAAAGTCACCTGCGTTAATCTCCCCCTCGTAGCCGGAGATGCGAAGATACTGGAATCCGAACACAGAGAATAACGGCTCATAGGTCTCCTCGCCGGTGCCTGCGGCAATGTAATCTACCTGCTGGAATCGCTCCAGGCCAGGGATCGGGGTGTTATGTGCCACAGTGCGGTTATAGAATGCCCCGTCCTTAAAGTCCTCGCCGAATTCTACCGTCACTTTTTGACCTTTGGTCAAGTTGTGGAAGGTCATTTTTACATTTCCAGCAATATTCTGTCCAAAGTCGATGACAAGACTGCCCTCGCTGTCCCGCAGCGCCTTGCCTTGAAGTGTTTCCATGCGGCGTACAGGGACACTGTTGCTGGCAATTAAGTTTTCTCTCCCCGTGTGGGCGGAGATGGAAATGCGGGCATTTTTCCACCTGCTCGCATCAAAACCGGGCAGCTTCCAGCCACAGGGTTCCAGCGATGCGTCATAGACATCGCCGAGTTTCATATCGGACTGCAGAATACCGCCTGTAGAGGTGACAAAGTCATCGTTGCTGATGATGACTTCGCGGCTGCCGTCTTCATATTCCAACTCCAATTGCCCAAGGAATGCCAGCGTTGAACCGAAGTTGTTTCGCACATCCCCGCCAGTGACACCGCGCCACCATCCGTCCGCAAGGATCACGCTCCAGACATTTTCTCCGGAGCGCAGAAGCGGCAGCACATCATAGACTTGATACTGGAGCCTCTTGTAATACATTGTGAAACCGGGCTTGTAAAGATCCTCTGTACCGCGCTCACCGTTGATCCAGAACTCGTACAAACCGTGGGCGGTTTGATAGAGGCGGGCATGCTTAACAGGCTTGGAGATAATGAACGACTTTCGGAAATATTGCGCGGGCATCATTGTCATTGGGTCGGTCGCTTCCTCCGCCTCAACCCATTCGGCCTGCCAATCATCTACACTGAGTAACCCCATCTCGAAGGATGCCGTTTCACTCAGTGCGCTCTCTTCCTCGTGAAGTTCAGCAGATGCTCTGACTTCTACCTGCCAAGTATAGAAACCACGGGAGCGTAGTGGTTCTCCATCATACTTGATGTGGACAGAGCGTTTAGATGAAACCAGGCCTGTATCCCATATTGTCCGGGCCCCATCATGGATAGTGATACGGTAGCCCGTCTGCATGACACTGGCCTTATCGCTCTGCAGTTTCCAGGAAAAGCGCGGGTGAATGTCATCAATTCCGACCGGGTTCCGACGATAATCGCACTTCAAATCGTAAATTCTCAGCATTCTCTTTTTCCCTCCTTATAATTTATTTAGGAAATACTGCTAATTCTGCTTGTGATTTTCAACAAATTTTATATATGTTGTAAAAATAAGATAGCATTTATGACATAATTTGTATTATAATATTTTTGACACGCTTATAAATTCTTTATATCAATTTGAGGTAACTGCAATGGAAGTCTATCGTCTGCTTACCAAGTATGCCGCCGCTTCTGCTTTATCGTTGTTTTGGTATGAAGACAACTTGCTGGTAATGTCCTATAATGAACAACCGCTCTCCACAGAATTAGTGCGTCTTCAGATGCAGCCATATTTCGATAGTCCAGTTCAGTTAGGTATGTTAACTACTCCGGAGCAGATTCAATTTGGTATTATTCGTCATCGCAACAGCAACGCATTCCTTTTGGTAGGTCCTGCTGTCCCCTTTGAATTGAAATCCAGCCATGCGGACCTGCTGATCAAGCGATTCCGTTTGCCTCGAAAACAGCAATCCGGAGTATACAGTTGGTTTTATCATATTCCCGTGATGGATGCCCCCGCATTCAAATGTCAACTGGATATGCTCAATTATCTGCTTAATGGAACCGAGGACGCTATTACGCTCTTGGCTTTTCAAGATAAGCGTTACAATATTAAAATTCAATCAGAGGACATATCCTACTATGATGTCGCTGTTTATGAATTTGAGAACCGCCTCATTCCTTTAATTCGACAAGGACGCACGGACGAGGTAATTTTGCTCATGCGTAAAAAAGATGCAGTAGGGCTTGCCGCCTCTCTTGGCCCCACTACCATCCGTACCATGAAGAACTATTTCATTTCTTCCACTGCACTGATTTCCCGCATCGCCATAGATGAAGGGCTATTGCCAACGGTCTCGCTTTCGCTTTCAGATTACTACATAGCACGTGTAGAAAAACTCGACAACTATGCACAGATTCAAGAGCTTTTGTATACGATGATGACGGACTACTGTGGCAGAATTGCACGGGTTCATGAACTTCCATCTTCGTCCGCAACAGTCAATGCAATCGTCCGCTTGATAGATGCCAATATCTATGAACCGCTCTCTACCGCCTCCGTCGCAGAGACTCTCCATATGAGTGCGTCTTATATCAGCCATCATTTTAAAATGCAGACAAACAAATCCCTTTCCAAGTACATTAGCGAGCAAAAGATTTCAGAAGGGCGACTATTACTAAAAACGACTGATCTTTCTATATCCGATATTGCCGGCCGTTTGAACTTTTCAAGCCAGCAATATTTCCAAGCACAATTTAAGAAACTTACAGGAGTGACACCGCAGGAGTACCGCAGGAGTACCGCAGCTCCCCTGAAATAGATGTAGATTCGTCATCTGATCTATCGAACCGATTGATAAGCGGCGGCAGAATTGTTGGTAACTGTGATTAAGTATTGGTCCGATGTACTTTCCCCATTGTCTCGCCTGCGGCTCTTTTTTGCCGCCAATTTTACCTAATACAAATCCTCCAGCGTCCGCTTTACCGTGGAACGAGACAAGTTCAGTTCCCTCGCGATACACTGCATCATCAAATGGTTAGACGGCGACTATACGGACAACAAATAGCCTGGTGGGTACTTTGCTACTATAAAAGAAAAGAAGAACCCCCGCCCAGTGTTGCCGCACTGAACGGGGGTTCGTTCTCGTTGAAATGGACTTGTTTCTGCCTTTTGCCTAAAGGCATTATAGCATATGTAAACTCGATTCGCAATATTCGTTACAACTTTATTTTCCCTCACAGCTAATATATCGCCATGTAAAAAATAAAAGCATCCGTTCAACGCCGGTTCCCGACATCCGCCATAAATAATGAGGAGACCCATCACTTTTTCAATGCCGCGCTGAGACTGTAGGGAATCCCTCTGGGCCCTCTGACCGCGAAAATGCCGTATTCTTCTTTCAGGACCGAGAACGGGAACTGGTCCGGCGCGTAGCGCTTCTGCAGTCTGAGCCGCATCAGCGCCGGGATCGTCAGGTTTCGGTCCGCATACCCGCAGGGAATATCCGTTTCCGTCACCCTGCATTGGAACAGGATCGCCGACACCGGAGCCGCCGCATACAAAAACACCGTGTCCCCTGCCGCTATGCCGCGGCCCTGCTTCCAGTCGATCTCCTCCGTACCGTCAAAAGCGTGCTCCACGTCATAATATTTCGGATTCGCGGGCACGATCCACTCCTTCGCCGGACGGAGCTTCTCTTTTTTCTTCGCGGGCGCTGTGGCCAGAAAGCTCATGCCGATCAACTCCTGCACCTGCTCCGCCTGCACGGTGCCGTCCAAAAGCACCGTGATCCAGTGCTGCTTGTTCAGATGATAACCGGGCAGGATCCCCTCTTCCCGAATGATCACATCCCGGAAAAACGGATCGTCTATTTTCAGATCGATCACATCCACGGAACCTTCTCCGCCAAGCCCCAGCCGGCAGCGCGGAACGCTCATCACCAGCGCGAACCATTTTTTGTTCTCCGCGTGGCGGAAAACCGCATTGCTGTCATATCGGCTCCATGGATAGTCCGGCGCGACTCCATATGTTTTCAAAATATAGTCGAATACAGACTGACGCATTCCGGCGTGCCTCCTGACTTTTCATAGACGGCCATTTCACAGGAATTACTCTTTTTCCGACTTAAGATATTGTGGGCATTTTTCACATTCCACTTTACATTCTCAAGCCCTAATTACCGAAAACTAGAAAATAAATACTATCTTATTCAATAAATCGTCCACAGCTTTCGGATTCTTCAGTTCCTCCGCAGATTTCCAAAAACTTCCTCATGATTCATGCGGACATCACTTTCCTCCGCGGCCTTATCCGCCCTGTCCAAAGCGGACTCCACACCGTCCGTCAGCCTGGAATACGCTTCCAAACTGAGCACGACCATCGTTCCATATCCGTTTTTTGTTAAATAAACCGGTTCACCTGCATTCACGATTTTTTCAATGTCAGGGAATTTATTTCTCAAATCCGAAACTGGTCTGATCTGCAGCATACCGCTTCACTCCTTATCAATATTTTATCTTAATTTTATCATTTCCTGTATTATACCAGACGATTCATAAAATAGCAACTTTCTTTTGCAGCCATGTCTATCACGGTCTGCACTCGCTGACCGATCGCTTCCCGCGCCGGAAAAACAGGCCAGCTGCGGATATTCCCGCCACCTTTTCTGCATCGTCTCAGACCAAAAAAACTGGCATGCCGCACATCATTTTCGGCAATTTTTAGCTTATAGCAAAAACCTGCCGAAGCTCTGTTGACTGTGAGGGCATGTCAGGGTATAATATCCATTAGATAGATACGATCTCGTTCGCTGAACACACCGTTGAGCTTTGAGGGGATCTGCACTCATTCTGAAGAAAAGAAGTCAACAACATTTAAGACATATTTCCCCTATTGAAGAAAAACCGATCTCACACAACAGAACAGGTGGTGCATTATGAAATACATCAGCCGACATATAGAAAACCGTATTTTGGAATTGAGCAGGTCATACTCCGCGATATTACTGACCGGTCCCCGGCAGGCGGGCAAAACAACTATGCTCAGGGAACTGGCGGAGAGAGAAAATATCGGACGCCGCTATGTTACACTGGACAATCTCTCGGAGCGGGATCTGGCGAAAAATGACCCTGCGCTGTTCCTGCAGCTTCACAAGCCCCCGGTGCTGATCGATGAAGTGCAGTACGCCCCGGAGCTTTTTACCTATATCAAAATCCACATCGACGAACATCATCATCCCGGCGACTTCTGGATGACCGGTTCGCAGATCTTCCGTCTCATGCGAGGCGTACAGGAATCTCTGGCCGGACGTGTGGCTCTGATGCACATGTCGCCCCTGTCGCAGCGGGAGATCATCGGCGCTCCCTGCGTGCCGTTTACGGCGGATACGGACCGTCTGCTTGCCGAGAGGGATCGGATCCTCCCCGTCACCACGCCGGAATTGTTTGAGCGTCTGTGGCGCGGCTCTATGCCGAGTCTCATCAGCGGCCAAACGCCGGATCGAAACATTTTCTATTCATCCTACCTCTCCACCTATGTGGAACGGGATGTGCGGGAGCTCTCCGGCAGCGTAGACGCGCTGAAATTCAACCGCTTCATCACCGCCGTTGCTGCCCGCTGCTCCCAGCTGCTGAATTATAACGCCCTGGCGGAGGATTCCGATATCGACATCCAGACATCAAAAGCGTGGATCAACATTCTGGAAACGCTGGGGATCATTTTCCTGTTGCATCCCTATTCCAATAATGTTTTAAAGCGCACGATTAAGACGCCGAAGGTATACTTTTACGACACAGGTCTCGTCTGCTATCTGACTCGCTGGTCCTCCCCGGAGGTGACTGAGAGCGGGGCCATGAGCGGTGCGCTGTTGGAGAACTACGCGGTTTCGGAGATCATGAAAAGTTATCAAAACGCGGGACTGGAGCCGTATCTCTATTTCTACCGCGACCGCGATGCCAAAGAGATCGACATTATCCTCGAGGGCGACGGCAAGCTCAGCCCGCTGGAGATCAAAAAGACCGCCACACCGGACAAACGCCTGACCCGCGTCTTTAACGTGATCGGCAAGTCTCCGCTCCAGCTCGGCACCGGCGCCATTCTCTGCATGGCGGATACGTTCAGCGTCTTTGACAACAAAAATCTGATCGTGCCGATCTGGATGATATAAGTCCGTTTCCCTCCAACCAAAAACCAGCCCCTCCCCCTCCTCCCAGGGTTCCCGGCTGGTTTTTCTTCTCTCCTGCTTATCCTTATTCCTGTCATACGCCTTTCCGTTCGGCGCTGTCCTGGTGGCCGGATTCAGCCCGCCCCAGTCCCGGCGCATTTTGGAATAATATTCCTTCTGCGCCTTCTTGCTGCGTTTGTCCACAGAAATATATTGTTTCATATCGTCCTCCTTCCCCCTTTTACTGGACATTTTTAAATATGGGGATGCGTAAAAATCGAAAATTCCTTCATCTCCCATATTTTCCCCGATCCTCTCATCCCCCAAAAACAGCCGCGGGAGCCCCGCTAGGGACGGAACCTCCCGCGGCCTGTGCCTGAAACCGAACCTCCGCACGCGGTCGCCCGCAGGTTTTCAGGCAGAGCACACAATATGAACGATTCGGCGGAAGCGGGGAACCATGAACAAGTCCCCATAACCGATAACGGATAACGGTTATTCCATATCCGTGAACCCAAAACCGATCTCCATTTTCAGGCATCGAATGCTCTGCCTCGGAAGGCTGCCGCACGGGCAGCAGCCTTAAAGCTCTACGTCAAACAGGACCGTCTGATTATATCTGTCCAGCGCCATCTGCATCTCCATGATCTTCTCGGAAACGCGCTCGTACTCCTGTTTCACCAGGTTCAGATCGTAGTTGATATAGCGGTATTCCGGAGCCGCGTTCCGGGCCATGTAGGAGCGCTGGCCCTCCCGCTCTTTGG
>CANQTI010000036.1 GCA_947626725.1 uncultured Eisenbergiella sp. | reverse complement strand
GCAGGCTTCGTATCCTGCCGGGCCTGTGGGTATGTATGCAAGTGTCCTCACTGCAGCGTTTCCCTTTCGGAGCATCGAATCAAAAGGATGGGATACGGCGGGCAGCAGGGGATGCAGGCGAGGCTGGTCTGTCATTACTGCGGATATGTTCAGCCCATGCCGCAGCTTTGTCCGTCCTGCGGCTCCCGTTATATTCTGGGCTTTCGGGCCGGGACGGAGCAGATCGCCGAACAGCTTTCCGGGATGTTTCCGGCGGCGCGGATCCTGCGCATGGATGCGGATACCACCCGTACGAAGGACAGTTACGAAAAGATTCTTTCGGCCTTTGCCGGCGGAGAAGCGGATATCCTGGTAGGCACGCAGATGATTGTCAAGGGACACGATTTTCCGGACGTGACGCTGGTGGGAATCCTGGCAGCGGACCTTTCGCTCTCCGTGGGCAATTACCGGGCGGGGGAGCGAACCTTTCAGCTTCTGTGTCAGGCGGCCGGGCGGGCGGGACGAGGCCCCAGGCCCGGCGAGGTGGTGATCCAGACCTATCAGCCGGATCATTACAGCATCCGTTATGCCGCGGCGCAGGATTACGAGGGCTTTTTCGAGGAAGAGTATACATACCGGGAACTGTTGTCCTATCCGCCCGCCGCGCACCTGCTGGCGGTGCAGATCCAGGACAAAAAGGAAGAGGACGCGCTGCAGGCCGCCAGGGAAGCGGCCGGCTGGGCGAAGGAACTGGCGGATGAACAGACCGTGATCATCGGTCCGGCTCCGGCGCTGATTGAAAAGATCAATGACATTTACCGTTACGGCGTCTATATAAAGCACAGGGAATATTCCCGACTGACGGCGATCAAAAACGAGATCGAAAAACGGCGGGCCGCTTTGGAAAAAGCGAAAGGAACCTGTCAGTTCGATTTCGATCCGCTGAACACATACTGAAGCGAGAAAGGAGTTTTTCTAATGGGAATCCGCAATATCAGGACGTTGGGAGATCCCATCCTGACCAAAACATGCAAGCCGGTGAAAATGATCACGCCTCGCACACGGCTCCTCATCGAGGATATGTTTGATACCATGTATGAGGCCAACGGCGTAGGACTGGCCGCCCCGCAGGTGGGGGTGCTCAAGCGCATCGTGGTCATCGACACTACGGGAGAGAATCCCCTCGTCATGATCAATCCCCGGATCCTGGAGGTGTCCGGCACGCAGACCGGAGGAGAAGGCTGTCTGTCGGTGCCGGGGAAGACCGGGACGGTCACGCGGCCGAATTATGTGAAGGCGGCAGCTCTGAATGAAAACATGCAGGAATATGAAATCGAGGCCACGGAGCTTCTGGCCAGGGCCATCTGCCATGAGCTGGATCATCTGGACGGGAAGCTCTACGTGGAAAAGGTGGAAGGTCCCCTGATGGATACGGAAGAATATTACGCGGAGGAAGCGGAAGAAGAAGGGGAAGAATAGCCGCTGCGGTTCGCCGTGGGCGCGGAAAAGAATGAGGAAGGCTGTGGCTGCGGCAGTTTGGCCGGCAGCGGTTGAGCAGGGAAATCCGAAAAGGGAAAGGTTCGCCGCCGGGCTCTCTTCTTTTGACCGACATCGTTTGGGGACAGGAGGATATCGCATGAAGCTGGTTTATATGGGAACGCCTGAATTCGCGGTGGGACCGCTGGAGGCGCTGCTGGCGGCGGGACATGAAGTATGCGCGGTGGTGACCCAGCCGGACCGGCCGAAGGGCCGGGGCGGGCGCGTACAGATCAGCCCGGTGAAGGCCTGTGCGCTGGCCCGCGGGATTCCGGTGCTGCAGCCGGTGAAGATCCGGATGCCGGAGTCGGTGGACGCGCTGCGCGCGCTGGAGGCGGAAGTATTCGTAGTGGCTGCGTTCGGTCAGATCCTGTCACAGGAAATTCTGGATCTTCCGGCGTACGGCTGTCTGAATATTCATGCGTCGCTGCTGCCCGGCTATCGGGGGGCGGCGCCCATCGAGTGGGCCATCCTGAACGGTGAGGAGCTGACCGGGGTCACCATCATGCGGATGGATGCCGGGATCGACACCGGAGATATGCTCCTGAAACGTGAAGTGCCCATCACGGAGGACGATACGGACGAGAGCCTGCGCCGGAAGCTTTCGGAGGCGGGAAGCGAGCTGATCGTGGAGGCGCTTGAGGGGCTGCGGGCCGGGACGCTGCAGGCGGAAAAGCAGAATGAGGCAGAAAGCAGCTACGTCAGAATGCTGACGAAATCCATGGGACTGATCGACTGGAAGGAGAGCGCGCTTCAGATCGAACGAAAGGTGCGGGGGCTGTATTCCTGGCCCGGCGCGTATACGTTTTACCAGGGAAAAATGCTGAAGATTCTCCGGGCAAAAGCGGAGAGCGCCGCACTGGAGGCAGAACGCGAATTGCAGCAGGCAAAACCGCAGGAGGAATTGGAAGCCGGGACCGGCAGCCTGCAAAGGGACGGCCGGAAAAACGGCGATGTCCTGGAGCCGGGGGTTGTGGTGAGAGCGGAGCGGGATGCGCTGGTGCTCGCCGCCGGGGAAGGGTTCCTGCGGATTGCTGAAGTGCAGCTGGAAGGGAAAAAGCGAATGCCTGTCAGAGATTTCCTGAATGGCTGCAGGCTAAAGGAGGGCGACAGACTGGGATGATGTATCCGGGATATTATTACGACTGGACTTATATATTGGTACTGATCGGCGCGGTGCTTTCCATGGCGGCCAGTGCCAGAGTGAATGGGACCTTTTCACGTTACAGCCGTGTGAGAAGTCACAGCGGGATGACAGGGGCACAGGCCGCCAGAAGAATATTGGATCAGAACGGCCTGTACAATGTGAAGATAGAGCACATTCACGGAAAACTGACAGATCATTACGATCCCCGCAGCAAGGTGCTGCGGCTGTCTGACGACACCTATAATGCCTCCAGTGTAGCGGCAGTGGGAGTGGCGGCCCATGAATGCGGGCATGCGGTGCAGGACAATGAAGGATACGAGCCGCTGCGCATTCGGGCGAAAATGGCGCCGGCAGCGAATTTCGGCTCCCGCTTCGGGCTGCCGATCTTTGTCATGGGTCTGGTCTTCGGCGCAAATGAAGTGCTGATGCAGATCGGCATCTGGGTGTTTCTGTTGGCGGTGCTGTTTCAGGTCGTTACGCTGCCGGTGGAATTCGATGCCAGCAGGCGGGCGCTGGATATGCTGGACGGATACGGTATTTTGACACAGCAGGAGGCGGAAGGCAGCCGAAAGGTACTGAAAGCGGCGGCCTTGACTTATGTGGCGGCCGCCGCTGCCGCGATCCTGAACCTGCTGCGTCTGATCCTGATCGCCAGAAAGAATGACAGGGACTAAATCATCCGGCAAAGAGGTCTGTATGAATGTGAGGGAACTGGCGCTGGACATCCTTTTGGAGATGGAAAAAAGCGGTACGTACGCAAACGCTCTGATCCGGGGAACGCTGGAAAAATATGATTATGAAGATCCGCGGGAAAAGGCACTGCTGAAGCAGCTGGTAGAATGTACGCTGGAACACGGCTTTGCCATTGACTGGGCCCTGAATTCCATATCCGCTGTACCGGTGGCAAAAATGAAACCGCTGATCCGCGCTCTTATGCGTTTATCGGCCTGTCAGATCCTATATCTGGAAAAGATACCGGATCGTGCCGTCTGCGATGAGGCGGTGAAGCTGGCGAAGAAGAGGGGATTTTCTGGGCTGTCCGGTTTTGTCAACGGTGTACTGCGCAGTCTCGCCCGGCAAAAGGACCGGGTCGCCTGGCCAGATCCGAAGACGGATCCTGTCAGGGCGCTGTCTGTCCGGTATAGCCTGCCGGAATGGCTGATCCTGCTGTGGCGGGAGCAATACGGCGAAGCGGTGATGGAAGAGCGTCTGCCCGGTTTCGTGCGGCAGCGGCCGGTGACCATCCGGTTTCGCAGGGACCGAAGTGAAAGGACGGCATGCGGCCTGCCCGCAAAGGGCGGGGTATGCGCAAAGGGCGGCGGTATCCCGCAGCATGAGATAGCGGAAGCGGCTTGTGCCGTGCCGGAGGCCGAAAGCGGAGCCGCAGCGGATTCCCATGCCGTGCCGGGAACCGAAAGCGGAGCCGCAGCGGATTCCCATGTCGTGCCGGAGGCCGAAAGAGAAGCCGCAGCGGATTTCCGTGCCGTGCCGGAGGCTGAGGCACGGACCGTGGCTGCCATCCGAAAGACAGGCGTTTCGGCGGTTCCTCATCCGTTGTTCGCAGGGGCCTGGACGCTGGAAAATGTTCCGGGGGTGGGAAACCTGCCGGGATTTGGGGAAGGGCAATTCTACGCACAGGATGTCAGCAGCATGCTGGCAGTGGCGGCGGCAGGGATTCGCCCCGGCATGCGGGTGCTGGATTTGTGCGGCGCGCCGGGGGGAAAGGCAATCCTGGCGGCGGAGTACGCGGGAGAAGAGGGCCTTGTGCTGACCGGGGATATTTCGGAAACGAAGGCGGACCTGATCAGAGAAAATACATCCAGAATGGGCTGCGGAAATATCAGAATACAGGTGTGGGATGCCAGGATATTCCAGCCTGAACTGGAGAAGCGGGCAGATGTGGTGCTGGCTGATTTGCCCTGTTCCGGGCTGGGGGTCCTGGGAAGAAAGAAGGATATCCGTTATCGGATCAGCCGGACAGATCTGGAGGCGCTGACGGCCCTACAGAAAGAAATCCTGTCCGCTTCCTGGCGGTATGTCAGGCCGGGAGGTGTGCTGCTGTATTCTACCTGTACGGTGGACCGGCTGGAGAATGAAGATATGGCGGCGTATATCAGGGAACTTGGCAAACGTTCTTTGGAGGACGCGGCGGTATTCGAGATGGAGAGCCTGGACGCATATTTGCCCAGGACGCTGTGGTCAGAACAGACCCGAAACGGAATGCTGCAGCTCTGGCCCGGCCAGTACGGTACGGACGGCTTTTTCCTGGCTAAGCTGCGGCGGCTGCGCTGAAGGGAAGATAAAACGATAGATAAAACGGGAGAACGATGACGGACATTAAATCGCTGGACAATACAAAGCTGCAGGAATTGATGATATCGCTCGGAGAAAAGCCGTTCCGGGCAAAACAGCTCTATAACTGGCTGCATGTCCGCTTAGCGGAGTCTTACGGACAGATGAGCAATCTTCCGCTTGCCCTGCGGGAGCGCCTGGAGAAGGAATTTCCGCTCCTGACGCTTTCCCAGGTGAACAGACAGGTTTCGGCGCTGGACGGAACGCGCAAATATCTGTTTGCGCTTCCGGACGGCAATTTGGTGGAAAGCGTATGGATGCAGTACCGCCATGGCAATTCCGTCTGCATTTCTTCCCAGGCGGGATGCAGAATGGGCTGTGCTTTCTGTGCCTCCACGCTGGACGGCCTGGCCCGCAATCTTGTGCCGTCCGAAATGCTGGAACAGATCTATGCGATCCAGCGCGACACAAAGCAGCGGGTGAGCAACGTGGTGGTCATGGGAACCGGAGAGCCCCTGGACAATTATGAAAATCTGCTGGTGTTCCTGCGGATGCTCACGGATGAAAACGGGCTTCACATCAGTCAGCGCAATGTGACGGTATCTACCTGCGGTCTTGTGCCGCAGATATATGCGCTGGCGAAGGAAAAGCTGCAGATTACGCTGGCGCTGTCCCTGCATGCGGCTACTGACGAGAAGCGTTCCAGCCTTATGCCGGTGGCAAAACGGTACTCCATCAGGGAACTGATGGAGGCCTGCAGGTTTTATTGGAAGGAGACTGGACGCCGGCTCACTTTTGAATACAGCCTGATCGGCGGGATCAATGACAGCGATGAGGATGCGCAGCTGCTCTCCATTCTGGCCAGGAATGTCGGATGCCATGTGAACCTGATTCCGATCAATCCGGTGCGGGAACGGTCTTTCGTGCGGTCAAAGGCGGAGAGAATCGCCGCCTTCAAAAATAAACTTGAAAAAACCGGAATTAATGTTACTATAAGAAGAGAAATGGGAAGAGATATTGACGGTGCGTGCGGACAGCTGCGGCACGGGCATCTGGACTCGGGGCAAAGGGGTGAACGCGGGAGATGAAAGCATATGCGATTACCGATATCGGGATGAAGCGCGTCATGAATCAGGATTATGTGCACCTTTCGCAGGAACGCGTCGGTGTGCTGGACAATCTGTTCATTGTGGCGGACGGCATGGGCGGTCACCGCGGCGGCGGATATGCCTCCAGAATGGCAGTGGAAACGATCGTTGGCGCGGCTTCAGAAACGGAGCCCGATGCGGATGGACTGCCGGAGGATGTGGTGGAGCGCACGGCTCAGACGCTGGTGGACGCAATTCAGAAGGCGAATCTGGAAATCTGGAAAACCTCCCTGGAAGATGAAAGATATTCGGGCATGGGGACTACCGTTGTGGCGGCCTCCATTGCGGAAGAGGAGCTGGTGGTCGCCAATGTGGGTGACAGCCGGCTGTATGTTGCGGATGAAGAGGGAATCAGACAAATCACACAGGACCATTCCTACGTGGAAGAATTGGTGCGCACCGGCGGCATCAGCCGGGAGCAGGCCAGACGGCACCGGGACCGTAATATCATCCTGCGGGCAGTTGGCGTGGAACGGGATCTGAAGGTGGATTGTTTTTTTGTGCCCGTTAAGCCGGGCGATAAAGTTCTTTTGTGTTCCGACGGATTGACCAATATGCTGGAGGACGAAGAGATATGTGGCATTTTGAATGAAAACGCTGCATTGGAAGAGCGGGCGCGGCATTTGGTGGAGAGCGCCAATGAGCGCGGGGGCTGGGATAATATCTCCGTGGTGATCGTGGAACCGTTTGAAGATGAGGTGGATGTATGATCAGGATTGGAATGATGATCGGCGACCGGTATGAGATCCTGGAGAGGATCGGGACCGGCGGGATGTCCGATGTATATAAAGCGAAAGACCATAAACTGAACCGGCATGTGGCGGTGAAGGTTCTAAAACAGGAGTTTTCCGAAAACACGAATTTTGTGTCCAAATTCCGGGTGGAGGCGCAGGCGGCGGCCAGCCTGATGCATCCCAATATTGTCAACGTTTATGACGTGGGGGAGGAAAACGGCGTCTATTATATTGTCATGGAGCTGGTAGAGGGGATCACCCTCAAAAAATATATCGAGAAAAAGGCGCGGCTTTCCTTTAAGGAAGCGGTGAGTATTGCCATCCAGGCGTGCATGGGCATCGAAGCCGCGCATAAAAACCATATCATACATCGGGATATCAAGCCTCAGAATATCATCATTTCCAAGGACGGAAAGGTGAAGGTGACGGACTTCGGCATTGCCAAGGCCGCGACCAGCAATACGATCACGTCCAACGTCATGGGCTCTGTGCATTATACGTCTCCCGAGCAGGCCAGGGGCGGCTACAGCGATGAGAAGAGCGATATCTATTCCATGGGCATCACGCTGTTTGAGATGCTCACCGGCAGAGTGCCCTTTAACGGGGAAACGACGGTGGCCATCGCCATTAAGCATATTCAGGAGCAGATGCCCTCTCCCAGGGATTTCGTGTCGGAGATACCGGTTTCCGTAGAACAAATTGTACTGAAATGTACCCAGAAAAGTCCTGATCGGCGTTATCATACGATGGCGGCTCTGATTGAGGATCTGAAGAAATCGCTGATGTCGCCGGATGAGGATTTCGTGCGGATCGGGGATGCCGATGAGAGCATGGCGACCCGTAATGCGGGAAAGGAACAGGGAGAGGTCCGCAAGCAGACGCAGACCAGAAAGAAGGAACCTGAAAAAGAGCAGATCCGGTTGAAAAAGAACAGCAGCGGCGGAAGCGGCACCCAGAGCACGTCCAAAAAGAAAAAAACGCAGACCCGCGTACAGGAAGAGGAGTCCTATGAGGATTCCCGTATGGAGCGGATTACCACTGTGCTGGCCGTGATCGGCGCCATTCTCATCGGATGCGCGGTGATCTTTCTGGTGGGACGTACCATGGGTATATTTCAGTCCGATCAGGAGAGCAGCCAGGTGCCGATGATCGCTGTGAGCGGCATGACCGAACAGGAGGCAGTGGAAGCTCTTCGGAATGCGGGACTGGCGCCTGAGGTGGTTTATGAAAATTCCGATGCGGTACAGCCGGGATATGTCATTTCAGCGAATGTGAAGGAAAACGCCATTGTTGCGTCCGGGAGCCGCGTTGTGCTGACGGTCAGCGGACAGGCGCAGGAAGAGAACGGTATTCCGGTGCCCAGCGTACAGGGTCTTTTGGAAGCGGAGGCCACAGCTACGCTGAAAAAGAACGGATTTGAGGTCGCTAAGTCCGAGGGATATTCCGATACCGTAGAGAAGGGGCGGATCATTTCCCAGAGCCCTGCAGGCGATACCCGGGCAGAGGCCGGGACGACGGTGTCCATCGTCATCAGCCAGGGGCCCAACACGGACAGCCGGATCCCTATGCCGGATATCATCGGCCAGGATCCCATGACTGCCATTGCCATTCTGACGGAGTCCGGCCTGATGGTGGGAGAACAGAAGGATATGAATGACGACAATGAGCAGTTTATCGGCAAGGTCTGCTACGCGAGCTATTCCGTAGGAGCGCTGGTGGAGCCGGGTACGGCCATCGATATCGGCATCAGCATCGGCCCCGCGGCGGCTACTTATATGTATACGGAAGCGGTGGAAAGCCCTGCGGATCTGGATCCGGAATATCGGGAAGGAACGCAGTGCACGGTGACCATCACCGGGCAGTCCGGAAAGGAATATTTCAAGACGACGGTGAGTTCGTTCCCGATCACGACGGTGAATCTGCACGGCCTGGACGATCCTGCGGCGGCTATCACATACGAATATTATGTCGAGGGAGCGGCGCAGACACAGATCAATGGGAACGGGGAGACCGTGACGGTGCCGGGGGAGCGCAGACAGCAGGTGGTACAGCGGACTGTCCGTTTTACCCCGGAGGGATAAAGCTTGAAAGGCAGGATCATAAAAGGAATCGGCGGCCTCTATTATGTGCATACAGGCGGCGCCGTCTATGCATGCAGGGCGCGCGGCATTTTCCGGAAGGACAATTTCAAACCGCTGCCGGGGGACCTGGCGGAGATTTCGGTGTTGGATGAGGCGGAAAAGGAAGGCGTAATCGACCGGATCCTGGAGCGAAAGAATGTATTGATCCGTCCGGCTGTGGCGAACGTGGATCAGGCGATGGTGATTTTTGCCATGGCCTCGCCTGCCCCGAGTTTTCCCCTGCTGGACCGCTTTCTGGTGATGATGGAATGGCAGGGGATCCCCTCCGTTTTGGTTTTCAACAAAAAGGATCTGGCGAGTGAGAAGGCGATGGAGGCGGTGCGCATCCGTTATGCGAAAACCGGTTATCCGACCGTCTTCGTCAGCGCGCTGATGGATCCCGATGCCGATGAGATTCGCGGACTTCTGCGGGGAAAAACCACCACGGTCGCCGGGCCTTCCGGCGCCGGGAAATCCTCTCTCATCAATCGGCTCCAGAGCGGTGTCCGGATGGACACGGGGGCGGTCAGCGAACGGATCGGCAGAGGGCGTCATACCACCCGGCATACGGAACTGCTTTACGTGGAGGAAAACACCTGGATTCTGGATACGCCCGGGTTTTCTTCCCTGGAGCTGCCTGTTATGGAAAAGGAGGCGCTGGGGAGCTGTTTCCCGGAGATTTGCAGCCGGCAGGATCGGTGCCGTTTCGCCGGGTGCAGCCATCTGACGGAGCCGGATTGCGCGGTGCGCCGTGCCCTGGAAGAGGGGGCACTGGGACGGGAGCGTTATGAGACGTACCGGCTTTTTTATGAAGAACTGAAGAGCCGCAGAAAATACCGATAAAAAAGGCGTAAAAAGGGCGTAAAAGAGAGCGGCACGAAAACAGAGAAAGGCAAAAACCCTTGTGAATGCAAGGATTTTTGGATAGGGATAGGAAGAAATGAAATTAGGTATCGTCGGTCTGCCCAATGTGGGCAAGAGCACACTGTTCAATTCCCTGACGAAGGCGGGCGCGGAGTCCGCCAATTATCCGTTCTGCACCATCGATCCCAACGTTGGGATCGTGGCGGTGCCGGACGAGCGGCTGAAGCTGCTGGGCGATATGTATCACTCCAAAAAGGTGACGCCTGCCATGATCGAATTCGTGGATATCGCGGGTCTGGTGAAGGGCGCGTCCAAAGGGGAGGGGCTGGGGAATCAGTTCCTGAGCAACATCCGTGAGGTGGACGCCATCGTTCATGTGGTGCGCTGCTTCGAGGATGAGAACGTGGTGCATGTGGACGGCAGCGTGGATCCGCTGCGGGATATCGAGACCATCAATCTGGAGCTGATCTTTGCCGATCTGGAGGTGCTGGAGAGAAGGATCGCCCGGGTGTCCAGGGGCGCGCGCAACGACAAGCTCCAGGCGAAGGAACTGGATATGCTGAAGGCCATCCAGGAGATGCTGGAGGACGGAAAGCCTGCTTCCCAGTATGTGCCGAAGGATGAGGAAGAAGCGGCTGTTTTTAAGACGCTGAATCTGCTGACCGCGAAGCCGGTGATCTATGCCGCGAACGTTTCGGAGGACGAGCTGGCTGACGATGGGGCGGACAACGCGGGCGTGCAGGCGGTTCGCGCCTATGCGGAGGAAACGGACAGCGAGGTGTTCGCTGTCTGCGCGAAGATCGAGGCGGAGATTGCGGAGCTGGACGATGAGGAGAAGCAGCTGTTTTTGGAGGATCTGGGCCTGAAGGAATCCGGCCTGGAGAAGCTGATCCGGGCCAGCTACAGCCTGCTGGGGCTGATGAGCTTCCTGACGGCGGGAGAGGACGAGACCAGGGCCTGGACGATCCGGAAGGGAACGAAGGCGCCCCAGGCGGCGGGGAAGATCCACTCGGATTTCGAACGCGGCTTCATCAAGGCGGAAGTGGTCAATTATAAGGACCTGCTGGAGCAGGGTTCTCTGGCGGCGGCCCGGGAGAAGGGCCTGGTGGGCATGGAGGGCAAGGACTACGTGGTGCAGGACGGAGACGTGATCCTGTTCCGGTTCAATGTCTGACGGAGCGCTCCCGTGCGGTTCCGTGTATGACGGCGAGGAACATGGCGGCATAAGGTGCGCGGAGCAAAACCGCGGCCGCGGCACGGCGGATCCTGTAATAATTTTTTCATGATTCCGACGCCCTTCTGTAACAGACGGATCAATATCTTGTATAACGGAAAACAATAAACACAATATATGGATAAACGTGAAAAATGTGTCCGGTTCAGACGAAACCGGGCATATTTTTTTTGCAAAAAAGTCTTGTCAAAGCTGTGTTTTTATACTAAGATGGATATGAAGTGGTACGAAGTGGAGGGAAATGTCATAAAGTGGTTCACCGGAGCCCCATTTTGAGGGGCGTGGGAGGCCGGTGACATATCCCGTACCGCTTCGCAGGACGGCAGGGGCCGGGAGGCTTTCTGCCGCGGAACCGGTCTTTGGGACCGCATCGAACGGCAGGTGGTTGTCATCATGTATATGGGCGAGTACAACCATACACTGGACGCGAAAGGCAGGCTCATCATCCCTTCCAGATTCCGCGAAACGCTCGGAGATAAATTCGTGGTGACGAAGGGAATGGACGGCTGCTTATTTGTGTACGATGATGCGGGCTGGGCCGGCGTGGGCGAGAAGATCCGCGGCCTGTCCCTCAACAAGAGGGACCACCGCGTTTTTGTCCGTCTGTTTCTCGCCAGCGCCACCGAAGTGGAGGTGGACAAGCAGGGCCGCATCCTGATCCCTGCCAAGCTGCGTGAGAAGGCGGGGATCACCCGAGACGTCACGCTGGTGGGGACCGGGAACCACATCGAGATCTGGGACTCTGAACGCTGGGCGCAGGAGGAGGAACAGGAAGGGACCATGGAGGATATCGCGGAAGGGCTGGATATCATGGATTTCGGCTTTTGATTCCGCCAAGGACCGCTGGGAGAAAAGTGCGGGATGGAATTTGCGCATACATCTGTTTTGCTGAAGGAGACGATCGAGGGACTTTCCATCCGGCCGGACGGCATCTATGTGGACGGGACGCTGGGCGGAGGCGGACATGCTTCCGTGATCGCCGCACAGCTGACATCCGGGAAGCTCATCGGGATCGACCAGGACGGCGAGGCCATCGAGGCGGCCGGGAGGCGGCTGGCCCCCGCGGCGGACAGGGTCATTCTCGTGCGGGACAATTACTGCAATCTGCCCGCGGTCTTAAGCGGGCTGGGATATACGGGCGCGGACGGGATCCTTTTGGATCTGGGCGTTTCCTCCTGGCAGCTGGACAGCGCGGAGCGGGGCTTTTCCTACCGGTTCGACGCGCCGCTGGATATGCGGATGGACAGGCGGCAGGCCCTGATGGCGG
>CANQTI010000035.1 GCA_947626725.1 uncultured Eisenbergiella sp. | reverse complement strand
GTTATGTTGAACCGCCGTATGCCGAACGGCATGTACGGTGGTGTGAGAGGGCGGAGGAAATCCGCCCTACTCGATTTTGGGGGAAAAGAAACGGATGCGGTGTTTGCTTGCCTAAGGAGCCGATTATGCGATTGGATAAATATTTGAAAGTATCCCGTCTGATCAAACGCAGGACGGTGGCAAATGAGGCCTGTGATGCGGGACGCGTTTCCCTGAACGGAAAACCCGCGAAAGCTTCTGCAGAAGTGAAACCGGGGGATGTGCTTACGATTCGGTTCGGCAATCGGGAGGTAAATGCCGAAGTATTGTCTGTACAGGAAACGGTGCACAAGGAAGAAGCGAAAGAGATGTTCCGGTATTTGTAGAGAGGTGACAGTGTCAGGAGCTTGTACAGATTACTGGGGATAGTTATATTTGAGATCCGTGGCGCGTATATTTAAAAAGGCTCCCCTGTTCTGTGGGAGCGGTCAGGAGGCGCTATGGAAGATTTGAACGGCAGCAGAAGCAGACAGCACAGGATCAGCTTAATCGATCGGCAGACCTGTGCCCTGAGCGGTGTTTCGGACGTGCTTTCTTTTGACGTGGGGGAAGTGCTGCTGGAGACGGAGCAGGGAATGCTGATGATAAAGGGGAATGATCTCCATGTCAGCCGTCTGTCGCTGGAAAAAGGCGAAGTGGACGTGGATGGCAGGATTGACAGCCTTACGTATTCGGAAAATGGCAATGCGGCAGGCAGGGCGGAATCTTTGTTCGCCAGACTGTTTCGGTGAGCCATGAGTCCGTTTATTTTGAAAGAAGGGTGGTTCCTGCTGTATTCCGTTCTGCTGGGAATCGGGATCACCTTTGTTTATGACTGCCTTCGGATTTGCCGCAGGGTAGTGGTTCATGGAAGCTTTTGGATTTCTCTGGAGGATTTGATTTATTGGATCTTTGTTTCCTGCAGTATTTTCTACCTGCTGTATTGTGAAAATAATGGGACATTCCGCTGGTTTGCGATCATGGGGGCGGCAGCGGGCATGTTCCTCTTTAAAAAAACGTTGAGTCCGGCCTGGGTTAAATACGGTTCTCTGCTGTTCGGCAGAATCTGCCAGTTGATTCTCTGCATTGGGAAACTGTTTGTAAGTCCGATCAGAGCAGCGGGGCGGATTGGCGGAAAAAAAGCGTCGGCCCTGGGGCGAAAAATCCGTCTGACGGGACGTATTTTGAAAAAACGGTTGACGGTTGGCGTAAAAATGGTTAAAATGACTCTATGCAGGCATTGCAGAGAAAAGCAGCGGGGAAGAAAAAATGGTAAAGCGTAAAATCGTTTTCCGCCGGAAAAAAAAGGAAAACAGGCTGAGCATGGTGATGGTGACCATGGCTGTGCTGATGTTGTTGATTGTCATATCCTTTAAGAGCGTGGAGCTTAAGCGTGAGCAGGCGGTTTATGATGAAAAGATCGGGGTGCTCAACAGCCAGATCGAAGAAGAGCAGCTGCGTGCGGCGGAGATCGAGGAATATGGAAAATATACACAGACTATGAAGTATGTAGAGGAAGTCGCCAAAGACAAACTCGGGCTTGTGTACGAAGGAGAGATCATTTTTAAATCAGAAGACTGATCCTATAAAAGAGCAGCGTCCTTTCGAGGGCGCTGTTTTTCAGTGGATGTTTGCGCAGAACCGCTTTTTTGATGGATCTGGCAGAGAATGTTTTGCTCAAGAATAAGATTGTGCGGCATGTGTCATCGCCGCATGGCCGATAGGGAAACCGCAGGGAATTGGCGGCGAAAAAAAATACTCGTTTTCCTCCTTTGACAAATCTTGCAGGATGAACCGACTATACTGGAGAAAATGCGCTTGCCAAAGGAGGATGCAAAGATGAAGAGCGAAATGGAAACTTATGGGATGTGGCGTTCGTCCTATCTGCTTGAGTATGACAGGAGGCAGATTCTAAGTTGTGCGGATACGTTGGACAATCTGGCTGCCGTTTTTTCGGAGATGGGGAGGGAGACGGAGGAACAAAAAACGGAACCTGCTGATCGGGAAGCGCTTTGGCGCGCCAGACGCGTTCGGGAAAACCGGAACAGTTATGCGTATTATATGAAACAGATGTCAGGGCTGATGCAGGCGGTGGCCAGGTATGATGCCCAAATTATTCGGTTGGGGGGAAAGCGGGAAAAACAGATTCTTCGGGCGCTGGCCGGAGAGGGGATCCAGGCGAGGGACGTGCGGTTGGTGAAAGGGCCTGGCGGTCGGCTGGAGATCAGCGTCCAGGCGTGCACCAGAAAGGACGTCAGCATGACGGTGGCAGAAATCGCGGGATATCTTTCGGTGCTGATGGATATTCGGTTGGTTCCGGAGCGGAGGAATCCGTATTTCATCGGTCCGGACGCGGTCACGCTCTATTTTGAGGAGGAGCCGGTCTTCTGTTACATGTCTGCGTCTGCCACAGCGATCCGGGAAAATGAGCCGATTTCAGGGGACAGTTTTTCTTTTTTTGAAGCGGATGGAACAGTGACAGCGATCTTGTCGGATGGTGTAGGTTCGGGGGATCGGGCGGCGAAGGATTCCGGCCGTATCGTAGATTTGGCGGAACAGATTTTGGACGCCGGGTTGGACTGTCAGACAGCGGTTGGAATGTTGGGTAATCTGCTGGGTATGGAAGAAGAAGAAAACAGGACGTCTACGCTGGATTTGTGCCGTATTGATCTGCATACGGGAGAGTGTATTATTGCCAAGGCCGGTGCGGTCAGCACTTTTATCAAGCGCGGTGCGGTGGTAGAACGAGTGGGATCTGCGGTGCTGCCGCTGGGCATGCTGGCCGGGGAACTGCCGGGGGAGAACGTACGGCAGCTGGAGGACGGGGATATGGTGATCCTCGTGTCCGACGGGGTCCTGCAGGACATGCCCTGTGAGGACAGCGAGATCATCCTGGCGCGGCAGATCGAGCGAATGGTGTTTCATTCCCCCGTGGATATCGCCAACGCGCTGCTGCAGTTCGCCATTGGCCAGTCACAGGGACGGATCCGGGACGATATGACCGTGCTGGTGGCGGGTATCTGGAAAAATGAGGGAAATATGTTTGAGTAAACAGGGAAAAAAGAGTATACTTATTTTTGATCTAAGGATGTATGCGCAGGTT
The DNA here is from genome assembly GCA_947626725.1 of uncultured Eisenbergiella sp. Taxonomy (GTDB): domain Bacteria; phylum Bacillota; class Clostridia; order Lachnospirales; family Lachnospiraceae; genus Gallintestinimicrobium. The sequence continues at coordinate 9,625 of CANQTI010000035.1, read as the reverse complement.
TTCCAAAAAAGATACGGATGTAAAAAACTAGCGCCAGAATTACTTTCTGGAAATTGTAATGTCCGTGAATGTGGATAAGACAGGATGAAATGCTGACAGAGAAGATAGAAGCCTACATGACCCAACTTCATATGTGGCCAAAGAACGGGCAGATCGTGGCCGGTGTCTCGGGCGGGGCGGATTCGGTCTGCCTGCTGGAGGCGCTGGCACGGTTGAGGGCCGCCCACGGTCTGCAGCTGAGTGTGGTGCACGTGGACCATGGGATCCGGCCGGAATCCGGGGAGGACGCGGATTTCGTGCGGGACCTGTGCGAACGTCTGGATGTCCCTTTTATGCTGGTAAAGGAGAATGTGAAGGCGCTGGCGGAAGCGGAAAAGATCTCCTGCGAGGAAGCGGGAAGGCGCGTGCGCTACCGGGCCTTTGCGGACGCTCTGCGGGCCCGGTGCGGACAGGATGCGGCGGGCGGCTGTATCGCCGTGGCCCACAACCGGGATGACCGGGCGGAGACCTTTCTGTTTCATCTGTTCCGGGGGACCGGTCTGGAGGGGATGGGGAGCATCCGGCCTGTGCGGCGGACGGAGGACGGCATCCGGGTCATCCGGCCGCTGCTGTTTGCGGGGCGGGAGGAAATAGAAGCGTTTTTGCGGGAAGAAGGGATCGGCTGGCGGACGGATCGCACGAATGTGCAGGAGATCTATACGCGCAATAAGATCCGTAACCGGATCCTGCCTTATGCACAGCAGGAGATCAGTGCCGGAGCGAAGGCCCATCTTGCGCAGGAAGCTGCTCTTCTGGAGCAGACCGCCCGATTCGTGCGTTCCCAGGCGGAGGCTGCGCTGAAGGAGTGTTGTGTCAAGGAACCGGGTCCGCTTAGGCCAGTGTCGTGCGCGGGAGGGACAGATGGGGAAAAATCTTTGTCTGGAGAGGGACGGCGAAAAAAGGAGATTTGTTTTTTGGCGGCTGCTTTCTTAGAGAAAGATCCCTTTTTGCAGGATCAAATGCTCTATCTGGTCATGGAGCGGTTAGGAAAGGGACGGGATTTAACGGCGGCTCACGTCCGGGAAATCAAAAAATTGTTCGCCCCGGAATGTTTCAGCGGCCGCCGGGTAGAACTTCCGGCTTGCGGGATTCGGGCCGTTCGGGAATTCGGGACAGTACGCATTGCAAAAATAGAAAGGGAGAGAGGCAGAGGCCCTTCTGGAGCTCTGAGAGCAGGCTGTGGGGATGCGTGGACTGCTGGAGGGGCGACCTCCTTGGGCGAAGGAGAAGGAGCGCTGTGTCCTTTGCGGATCGGAGAAAGTTATGTGGCGGGACTGGGAACGGTAACGGCCCGATTGTTGACGGGCCCGGGAGCAGCGAATGCCTCGGAAAGTACTTTTTTCGAAAATATCCCGCAAAAAAAGTATACGAAATGGCTGTCGTATGATAAAATGGCTTTGAATTCGTCGGCTGTGGGATTTCGGACCCGCAGGACGGGAGATTATTTGGCCGTGGATGATGCGCTGCATCGAAAGAGCCTGAAGCGCTATATGATAGAAGAGAAGATTCCTGTCGAAAAACGGGAGGAAGCGGTGTTTCTGGCGGACGGCGCGCATGTCGTCTGGCTGCCGGGGCACCGGATCAGCGCGGCGTATAAAGTGACGGCACAGACCGCTGTTGTATTGGAGATCACTGTCATTCCGGATTGGAGCGGCGAAAGCACAGATGAGGAGGATCAGGGAAGATGTCTGAAAGAGTAGAGGTTATGTTGACGGAAAAGGAAGTGGATGAACGGATCCAGGCCATTGGGGAACAGATCAGCAGAGATTATGCGGGCAGGCAGGTGCATCTCGTTTGCGTGCTGAAAGGCGGCAGCTTTTTCATGTGCGAGTTGGCAAAAAGGATTACCGTGCCGGTATCCATGGATTTCATGTCAGTATCCAGCTATGGCGGCGGGACCAGCTCCAGCGGTGTGATTCGGATCGTGAAGGATCTGGATGAGCCTCTGGCGGGAAAAAATGTAATTGTTGTGGAGGATATCGTGGATTCTGGCCGGACATTGAGTTATCTGCTCAAGATGCTGAAGGACAGAGGGCCGGCCAGTTTGGCGTTGTGTACGCTTTTGGATAAGCCGGACCGCCGTGTGGTGGATGTGAAAGTGGACTATACCGGTTTCTCCATTCCGGACGAATTCGTGGTTGGTTACGGATTGGATTATGATCAGCGTTATCGAAACCTGCCTTATATTGGTGTGGTGCGATTTGACTGAATATGTTCCGCCGTGCGAAAGCCGGCGAAAAGATTGTTTTTTTGAAGGAGGATACCGTGAACAGAAACGGCAGAGGAATTAATCTGGTGATCTCCCTGGTGCTGGTAGCCTTGGTACTGTTCTGGTTTTCCAGTACGCTCCGGCGGATGGAGAACACATGTACGCAGGCGGAATTTGACCAGATGCTGGAGGATGGAGACGTTTCCGGCGTGTTGGTGGTGCAGAATCGGGAAGTCCCCACCGGTTCCGCACAGATCAGTTTGAAGGATGGTGGGGAACGGCTCCTGGTTGTGACGGATGTTAATGAACTGATTAAACAGTTGGAAGCGGCAGGCGTGGAGTATGTGCCCCAGGATGTGCCCGGCGAAAATGTGTTTCTGACTTCTATTTTGCCCGCACTCATTATGGTGGGCGGTGTTGCACTGCTCTTTATGATGATGAACGCCCAGAACGCGCAGATGAACGGCGGAAGCAAGATGATGAACTTCGGCAAGAGCCGGGCGCGGCTGAGCATGGCCGGAGATACCAAAATCACGCTGAAGGATGTGGCGGGCCTGAAAGAAGAGAAGGAGGATCTGCAGGAAATTGTGGAATTTCTGAAAGATCCGGAAAAATTCACACGGGTCGGCGCCAGGATTCCGAAAGGCGTATTGTTGGAAGGCCCTCCCGGCACTGGCAAGACGTTGTTGGCCAAAGCGATCGCGGGAGAGGCGAACGTACCGTTTTTCTCCATTTCCGGTTCGGATTTTGTGGAGATGTTTGTTGGCGTGGGTGCGTCCCGGGTGCGGGACCTGTTTGAAGAGGCGAAGAAGAATTCACCCTGTATCGTGTTCATTGATGAGATTGATGCCGTGGCCAGACGCAGGGGTACCGGTATGGGCGGCGGTCATGACGAGAGAGAACAGACGCTGAACCAGATGCTGGTAGAAATGGACGGGTTTGGTGTCAACGAGGGAATTATCGTTATGGCGGCCACCAACCGGGTGGACATTTTGGATCCTGCGATCCTGCGCCCCGGCAGGTTTGACCGCAAGATCAGTGTGGGGACGCCGGATGTAGGCGGCCGCGAGGATATTTTGAGGGTCCATGCGAAAAACAAGCCTCTGGCGGAGGATGTGGACTTAAAACAGGTAGCGCAGACAACAGCCGGATTCACGGGAGCGGATTTGGAGAACCTCATGAATGAGGCGGCTATTGCGGCGGCCAAAGAGGATCGGGCATTCATAATACAGGAAGATATCCGCAAAGCGTTCATCAAAGTAGGAATAGGAGCGGAAAAGAAGAGCCGTATTATTTCTGACAGAGAGAAGAAGATCACGGCCTATCATGAGGCGGGACATGCGATTCTGTTCCATGTACTTCCGGATGTGGGGCCGGTTTATACCGTTTCGATCATCCCCACAGGGGGCGGGGCTGCAGGCTATACAATGCCTCTGCCGGAACGAGATGATATGTTCATGACGAAGGGACGCATGCTCCAGGAGATCATGGTTTCCCTGGGCGGCCGCATCGCGGAGGAGCTCATCTTTGCCGATATCACGACGGGCGCATCCAGTGATATCAAGCAGGCAACGAAGATCGCCAGGAAGATGGTGACCCGCTATGGGATGTCTGAAAACATAGGCGTCATCTGTTATGATGATGATGACGATGAGGTATTTATTGGACGGGATCTGGCGCATGCCAGGGCCCGCAGTGAGCTTGTGAGCGGAGAAATCGATCAGGAGGTCAAGCGGATCATTGATGATTGCTATACAAAGGCGAGGGAATTGATTCAGAAGCATGAGAATGTGCTCCATTCCTGTGCTGGTCTGTTGTTGGAGAAGGAAAAAATCGGCCGTGCCGAGTTCGAAGCTCTTTTCGCGTAATATATATGCCTGAACTGACCGGGAATTGGCATACTGCACAAAAATTAAGAGGTTATTTTGTAAAGTTTGTGAAAGCGAGGTATATACAAAAAAGGATAGGGCTGATATGATAATACTCGTAACCCCCCAATACATTTTTTGCTATACCCCATAAGAAGAAGTACCTTCTCTAAAAAGGACAGTGACGGATCGCTGTCCTTTTTACATTTTTTGATTTACACGGAAAGAATTTGGGGATATGATGAAAGAAGTATAATAAAGGGGATATGCTTCATGGAGCCAGAACGGTTTTTTAAAGATCAGAAGTATCTGAGTGAGATGCGTCCGGTATTTACGAAACGGGCTATTTTTAGCGATACAACAGAAAATTTCGTGACACCGGCCCAGCCTGCGCCCTACAGCAGGGTGAAGATTCGTCTGCGCACCAAGCGAAAGAATGTGGACAGGGTTTTTCTGATGTGCAGGAACCGGAAAAACCTGATGTTTCGTGTGAATTCGGATGAACAGTTTGATTATTATGAGGCGGAACTGCAATTAGACGATGAAAAAATAACATATTATTTCCAGATTGTAGCAGGAAGCATTGTTTGTGATTATGATTGCCGCGGCGTAGTGAGGCGTTCGGAGGAAGCGTACCGCTTTGTGATTATTCCCGGTTTTGAAACACCGCAGTGGGCAAAAGGGGCGGTGATGTATCAGATCTTTGTGGATCGATTCTGCAACGGCGATCCTGGCAATGATGTGCTGACGGGCGAATATCAGTATGTGAACGCGAAAAGCCGTCATGTGGAGGATTGGTACAGCTATCCGGCAGCCATGGATGTAGGGAATTTTTATGGCGGTGATCTGCAGGGCGTGATGAACCGCCTGGATTATTTGGGAGGGTTGGGGGTGGAAGTGATCTATTTTAACCCAATATTTGTTTCCCCGTCCAACCATAAGTATGACATTCAGGATTACGATCACATTGATCCTCACTATGGGAAGATTGTGAAGGATGGAGGCCGACTTCTGGAGGATTGGGAAACGGAAAATACCAATGCGCAGCGCTATATTACCCGGGTGACTGACCGGGAGAATCTGGAAGCCAGTGATGCACTGTTTGCGAAGCTGGTGGAGGAAGCACATAAGAGGGGAATGCGCGTCATTCTGGACGGTGTGTTCAATCATTGCGGTTCTTTTAATAAATGGATGGACCGGGAACGGATCTATGAAAATGCGCCCGGCTATGAAAAGGGTGCCTATATATCTGCGGAAAGCCCGTACCATAGTTATTTCCGCTTTCGGGAGGAGAACCGTTTTCCATATAATTCCACATATGACGGCTGGTGGGGGCATGATACCCTCCCTAAGCTCAACTATGAAGGATCCAGAGAATTGGAGGAGTATATTCTCTATATAGGGAAGAAATGGGTGTCGCCTCCTTATAATGCGGATGGCTGGCGGTTGGATGTGGCCGCCGATTTGGGTCATACGCCCGAGTATAATCACCAGTTCTGGAAAAAATTCCGCAGAGCGGTACGGGAGGCTAATCCGCAGGCCATTGTGTTGGCGGAACACTATGGGGATCCTTCTCCCTGGCTGTGCGGGGACGAGTGGGATACTGTCATGAATTATGATGCGTTCATGGAGCCGGTGACATGGTTTTTGACCGGAATGGAAAAGCACAGTGATGATTTTCGCAGAGATCTTTTGGGAAATGCGGAGGTGTTTTTTGAGTCCATGACCCGATATGGAGCGCGTATGGCGATGCCATCCGGGATGACGGCCATGAACCAGCTTTCCAATCATGACCATTCCCGTTTTCTGACACGGACGGGACGCACCGTTGGACGGGCCAACAGTCTGGGACCGGAGGCTGCGGAAAGAAGTGTGGATAAGGCGGTGCTGCGGGAAGCCGTGGTGATTCAGATGACATGGGTGGGGGCTCCAACGCTGTACTATGGAGATGAGGCGGGATTGTGCGGTTTTACGGATCCGGACAATCGCCGAACCTATCCCTGGGGTCGGGAGGATGAGCAACTCATTCAGTTTCACCGGGACGTAATTCGGATGCATAGACAGAATCGGGAGTTTCGAACGGGTTCTCTTAAACGGTTGTATGCTGATTATAATTTTCTCGTTTATGGACGGTTTGACCGCACGCAGCATTCCGTGGTTTTGATCAATAATAACGATCATGCGGTTACGAAGAATGTTTCAGTCTGGGAGTTGGGGATTCCGCAGAACGCGTGTCTTAGACGGCTGATTTATACCCACGATGAAGGATATGATACGGATCCTATTTCCTATGAGGTCACGGGTGGAAAGCTGCAGGTTACGATGTCTAAAACCTCTGCCATGGTATTACAGTATGCGGAAGAGGGAGAGCCTCAGATGGAAAAACAGCAAGTGCAGGAGGATTTCTGGCAGCGGCGCTGAATTCGGAGTGTGGAAAAGCGGGCTGAAAAAATAAAAATCAAGAAGGAGACAGCAATGTGTACAGCAGCGAATTACAGAACAAAGGATCATTATTTCGGACGCAATCTGGATCTGGAATATTCCTATCATGAGACGGTCACGGTGACGCCCCGGCGGCATCCGTTCCATTTTCGGAAAGCGGGGAGTCTGATCGAGCATTATGCAATGATCGGCATGGCCTATGTGGTGGGGGATTATCCGCTTTATTACGATGCGGTCAATGAAAAGGGGCTGGGAATGGCCGGTCTGAATTTTCCGGGGAACGCGGATTACAAGCCGGAGGAGCCGGGAAAGGATAATGTTTCCCCCTTTGAGTTCATCCCGTGGATCCTGGGCCAGTGCGCCACGGTGGAGGAGGCCAGAGCGCTGCTGGCGCGCCTGAACCTGGTGAAGATCAATTTCAGCGAGGAGCTTCCGCTCTCGCCGCTGCACTGGATCATTTCCGACCGGGACGCCTCCCTCACGGTGGAGTCCGTGAAGGACGGCCTGAAGGTCTACGACAATCCGGTGGGCGTCCTGACCAACAACCCGACCTTCGATATCCAGATGTTCGGCCTGAACAATTACAGATACCTGACCGCAGAGGCGCCGGAGAATACCTTTGCGAAGGGGCTGGAGCTTTCCGCCTACAGCCGCGGGATGGGCGGCATGGGGCTTCCCGGCGATCTTTCCTCGGCCTCCCGGTTCGTGAAGGCCGTCTTCACGAAGATGAATTCCCTTTCCGGCGATTCAGAATCCGAGAGCATCAGCCAGTTTTTCCACATCCTGGGTTCGGTGGCCCAGCAGAGGGGCTGCGTCCACATGGGCGGCGGCAAATATGAGATCACCATTTACAGCTCGTGCTGCAACACCGACAAGGGGATCTATTACTATACGACCTACGAAAACAGCCAGATCACGGCGGTGGATATGCACCGGGAGGATCTGGAGGGCAGCGTCCTGGCGGTCTATCCGCTGATCACGGGGCAGCAGATCCGGCAGCAGAACTGAGAGGCGCATCCGGCCTCCGAAAAAGGGAACAGCCAACGGACTCTGCGAACCCGAGCCGGAACGCATCATCCGCCGCCGCCTTTTTGCCCCAAAGCTGTCAGAAAATACGGGAAACTCGCTTCGCTCAGACAACCCGTATTTTCTGACATGGGCCCAAAAGACAGCGGGCGGATTAAAAGATGCGTTTCCGGCAAAGGGCCCCACAGAGTCCGCTGGCTGTTCCCTTTTTCGGAGGTCGGATGCGGCAGAAAAAACAGGGAGGCCCGCCAACTTTTGGCGGGCTTTGTGCATCTATAAGACAGGAGCGGCACAGAATAGAGACGTGCCGGGAGAGGAGGCGGGCATGGCGCAGGAGATTTATGAGCGCGCGGTTTCTCATATTCTGAAAAACCAGGATCGGTTTTACCGGCTGGCCTACAGCTATGTGCGGAACCGGGACGGCGCGCTGGATGTGGTGCAGAACGCGATCGTGAAGGGACTGGAGAAATGCCATGGACTTCGGAATCCTGACGCGCTGAAAACCTGGTTTTACCGGATCGTGGTGAACGAGTCGCTGCAGTACCTGCGGGAAAACCGAAGGGAAACGCCGGAGGAGGAGCTGCCGGAGCAGCCGTATCGGGAAAGCGCTTATGACCGGGACCGGGAGCTGTACGAAGAAGTGCTGGGCCTCCCGGAACCGATGAAGACCGTGGTGATCCTGCATTTTTATGAGGATCTGACGCTGAAGCAGATCTCTGAGATCACCGGAGTGAATCTGAACACGGTGAAATCCAGACTGTACAGCGCGCTGAGGCGTCTGAGAAAGGACTGGAGGTGACGGCAGGATGAGGCGTGAGGAATGGAACCGGATCAAGGATGCCGGGAAATATTATGATGCCATACAGATCCCGGAGGAGCTGGACGAAGCGGTCCGGCGCGCTGTCGCTTCCGTGAAGTCGGATCAGAACGGCGCAGAAGGGCCGGAAGCGGAAAGCGGATGGGAAGAGCAGGGGAAAAAAATGGGGCAGACAGAAAAGATGGGAATGACGGAAAAGACAGATAAAATGGAAAAAACAGGGAAAGCGGAAAAAGCCAAGGGAAATGAAATATTAGAAAAGAAACAAAAGCGCCCTGGCGGACGTATATGCCGGTACGCTGTCGCCGCCGCCGCGGCGCTGCTGCTGATATTGGGGATCGGGGCCAACACCAGCGAGGTGTTTGCGAAGGAAATGGGCCAGCTCCCGGTCCTGGGAAAGCTCGTCCAAGTGCTGACGATCCGTTCCTGGCACGGCATGGACGGGGACTATGAGATGAACCTGGAGGTTCCGCAGATCGCGGACGACGGAAACAGCGATGAGGTCAATGCAGAGATCCAGGAGATCGTGGACGCCTATATGGCGCAGGCGAAGGAGGAGTTTGCGGAATATAAGGAGGCCTTTTTCGCCACCGGCGGCACCGAGGAGGAGTGGGGCGGCCGGACCATGGATATTTATGTGGACTATGATGTCACCTATCAGGAGGAGGATATCCTGTCCTTCGTGCTGGTCACCGCAAAGGACTGGGTGTCCGCGGAGGAGGAACGCCATTATTACAATCTGAATCTGGCAGAAAAACGCGCTCTGACGCTGCAGGAGCTTCTGGGTGACGATTATATCGATCTTTGCAACAAAAGCATTACAGAGCAGATCGAGCGGAGGATACAGACCGACGAGAACGCGATGTATTTCGGATTTGGCGATCTGGCGGATACAGAGGGCTTCACCACCGTCACGCCGGAGACGATGTTCTACCTGAACGGGGACGGGAAGGTCGTGATCGTGTTTGGAGAGTACGAGATCGCGCCCGGTTCAATGGGCTTCCCAGAGTTCGTGATCGGCTGAACGGTACCGTTCGCTCGGCCCCGCCAGTCCAGTCTCACAGGTGCTGCCAGCGTCCGGCCTCCGAAAAGGGAACAGCCCGCAGACCCCGCGAGCCCGAACCGGAACGCATCATCCGCCCGCCGTCTTTTTTGCCCAAAGCTGTCAGAAAATACGGGAAACTCGCTTCGCTCAGACAACCCGTATTTTCTGACATGGGCCAA
>CANQTI010000034.1 GCA_947626725.1 uncultured Eisenbergiella sp. | reverse complement strand
GTTCCGTGAGGGGCAGTAGGCAAGCCTTTCACATTATAAACTCGAGAAAGGAGTGTCGAGACTGTCTACTCGACTGATGGGCATGGCGGAAAAGGAAATCTCCCAGGCTGTGATCGGCCGCCTGCCGAGATATTTCAGATATCTTGGGGAACTGAAGGATCAGGGTGTGGAGCGCATCTCTTCCCAGGAGCTTTCGGAGCTCATGCGCGTGACGGCCTCTCAGATCCGGCAGGATTTCAATCACTTCGGGGGATTCGGACAACAGGGCTACGGTTACAATGTAGAATATTTATATACGGAAATCGGAAAGATCCTGGGGCTGAATAAGACGCATAACCTGATCATCGTAGGTGCAGGCAATCTGGGCCAGGCATTGGCCAACTATATGAATTTTGCCAGGCGCGGCTTCATTTTTACAGGAATTTTCGATATCAATCCCGCTCTTTACGGCAAAATGATCCGTGGGATCGAGGTGCGCCCCATGGAGGAGATGGCGCAGTTTGTCCAGCAGAACAATGTGGATATCGCCGTGCTGACGATTCCCAAGTCAGAGGCGGTGTCGGTGGCGGGCAGGCTCACCGCGGTAGGAATCAAAGCCATCTGGAATTTTGCCCATGTGGATCTGGATGTGCCGGACGGCGTACAGGTGGAGAATGTACATCTGTCGGACAGTCTGATGCGGTTGTCATACATGTTGGAACGTTATGAAACACAGAAAAATGATCTGTAACAGGATCATTTTTTTGACGAATGGAAAATCCCATGCCCGGATCCGAATGGAAGCGCCGGGGGTGGGGAGGAAGCGAAAGGAGCGGAATGGAATATCTTGTAAATGCGGAACAGATGCGCCGTTATGATCGCAATACGAGCGATTTTTTTCATGTGCCTCCGGTCGTGCTGATGGAGCGGGCGGCGCTGGCCTGTCTGACTGTGATACGGGAGCGGCAAAAAAAGATATCTCTCGCGCTGGCGCAGGCCGGCGAGTCCGTCCGACGGGAACGGGTGCTTGTGGTAGCCGGTACGGGGAACAACGGCGGGGACGGGTTCGCGTTGGGCAGGCTGCTGCTGCAGGAAGGCTGGATCGTGGACTTCGTGCTGATCGGACCGCCGGAGAAGGCCGGAGAATTGACGAGGCTGCAGATGGAGAGCGTTCGGGCCTATGGCGGCGTCATTCGAAATGCGTTGCCGGATCAGGCATATGATATCGTGATTGACGCGCTTTTCGGGATCGGACTTACGCGTCCCCTGGAGGGCACTTACCGGGAGGCGGTGGAGTATATGAATCGGCAGGATGCATGGACGCTCTCCGCAGACATCCCTTCCGGCATCCATGCGGATACGGGGCAGATCATGGGCACGGCGGTATATGCGGATGTGACGGTGACCTTCGGTTTCCGGAAGCTGGGGCTTTTCTGGTATCCGGGCGCCCGCTGTGCGGGAAAAATCGTCTGTGCGCCCATCGGAATCACCCTGGACAGCTGTTTGGGACGGCTTCCCGGCGCGTTCACCTATACGGAGCCGATCACTGCGCTTCTGCCGGGGAGGCTGGCAGAGGGCAACAAAGGGACTTTTGGAAAAGTGACATTGCTGGCCGGAAGCCCCGGCATGGAGGGTGCGGGCCTGTTATGTGCGAAAGGGGCCTTTTCGGCAGGATGCGGAATGGTGAAGCTGGTGGGGGACCAGGGACTGCGCACACTTTGTTTGAAGGAACGTCCTGAGACCATGGTGACGGATCGGCTGGAAGAGGCGCTGGGTTGGGCGGACGTGATCGCTGCGGGACCGGGACTTTCCGCCTCCGAAGAGGCGGCGGAGCGGCTTGGTTATGTGATCGAACATACCGATCAGCCGCTGGTATTGGATGCCGATGCCATCACGCTGCTCGCGAAAGAACGCTCTTTGTACGATCGCCTCGTGAAAATGCAGCGGGACGGCAATTCGCGCAGAAAATTGGTGATGACGCCGCATCCCGGCGAACTGGCCAGGCTTCTGGGGCAGGAGATTCGCTCGGTTCTGGAGGATCCGGTGGGATGTGCCCTTGGGGCGGCGGAGACTTTTCATGCGATTGTGCTTTGCAAAGGCGCCCGTACCGCGGTGGCGCAGGAGGCGGGGCCTGTTTATCTGAACAGCAGCGGAAACAGCGGCATGGCCACGGCAGGCAGCGGTGACGTGCTCACAGGAATCCTGGCGTCGATCCTGGCGCAGGGGGGAGCGGCCTTTTCAAATGTCTGTGCCGGTGTTTATCTGCACGGGCTGGCGGGAGATTGGGCTGCACACCGAAAGGGAGAATACAGCATGACCGCGGGGGATATCGCTGAAGCTGTCCCAGAGGTCCTGTGTGCGGGAACTGCGGATCGGGGCGCGGAGAGGAGGCGGGAGCATGGCATATTATGAGCGGGCATGGGCGGAAGTGGATTTGGATGCTTTCACGCGAAATCTGTATGCGATCAGAAAGACTGTCGGTTCGAACGCGGGGATCATCGGCGTGATCAAGACCGACGGATATGGACACGGTGCAGTTCCTCTTGCACGAGAGATGGAAGCGATGGATTTTGTGACAGGCTATGCAGTGGCCACAGCCCAGGAGGGATTCTCTCTGAGAAAAGCCGGCATCCGCAAGGAAATTTTTGTGTTGGGCTATACCTTCCCGTCCGCCTATCCGGAGATGATACGGCAGCGGATCGGCGCCGCGGCTTTTACGGAACAGATGCTTTCGGATATGGCGGGGGCGGCCGGGGCGGTGGGAGAAAAAATGCAGATCCATATCGCGGTGGATACCGGCATGTCCCGTATCGGTATACGGCCGGATGATTCAGGAATGGAGTTCGTCCGCAGGGCAAAGGCCTGTTCCCAGCTGGAGATTCGCGGGATTTTCACTCATTTCGCGGAATCGGATGAGACGGATAAGGCCAGGGCAAACGCGCAGTTTTCCCGTTTTACGTCCTTTGCGGAACGGATTCGGAATGAGGTCGGTCTGGCGCAGGTTCGTTTTCATTGCGCCAACAGCGCGGCCATTCTGGATCTGCCGGAAACCCGTTTGGACGCCGTGAGAGCCGGCATCATTCTTTACGGGCTTTGGCCCTCGGATGAGGTGGATCATGTCCATACGGAGCTGGAACCGATCCTCTCGCTGTACAGCCATGTAATTTACGTCAAGGAATTGGAGGCCGGACGGGAGATCAGCTACGGAGGTACCTTCCGGACTTCGGCGCCCATGCGGGTCGCGACGATCCCGGTGGGATACGGGGACGGTTATCCGCGGCAGCTGTCCAACAAAGGCGCCGTGCTGATCCGGGGGAAACGGGCGCCGATCCTGGGACGCATCTGCATGGATCAGTTCATGGCGGATGTGACAGAAATCCCTGGTGTTGAAACAGGGACGCTGGTTACGCTGATCGGCCGGGACGGCGGAGAAAAGATCACGATGGAAGAACTTGGCGCTTTGTCCGGCCGTTTCAATTATGAATTGGCCTGCTGTCTGGGGCGGCGGGTTCCGCGCATTTATAAAAAAGAGGGAAAGATCGTTCAGATAAGGGATTTTGAAGAATGATCGAATACTTTTTCGGACAGAGGGCATACTTTTCCTATCTTTCCGGCGAAAAAACGTGCCGGAAATGAAGAAAGGATGTGCCTGTCATGAAGCGAGGAGATATTTATTATGCGGACCTTCGTCCTGTGGTGGGATCAGAACAGGGAGGTGTGCGCCCGGTCCTGATCATTCAGAATGATGTGGGAAACAGACACAGCCCGACAGTGATCTGCGCTGCGATCACGTCCAGAATGAACAAAGCGAAGCTGCCGACGCATATTGAAATTCTGGCCCGGGAATACAAGATCGAAAAAGATAGCGTGGTCCTGCTGGAGCAGCTGCGGACAATCGATAAAAAGAGGCTGAAGGACAAGGTCTGCCATTTGGATGCTATCATGATGGAAAAGATCAATCGCGCGCTGCGGGTGAGTCTTGAGCTGAATACATAAGACAGCTCATCCTCCCGCGTTTGATCTCTTCCCTTTTTGCCGCCATCGCCGTCGTTCGTATGACTGAGCGGCGGCGTTTTTTTGCCGGCTGGCGGCGTTTTTTTCTGAATCTTGACGTATTCGCCCTGAAATGCTATGATAATAAATACGTTTGAGCCATTTGCCTTCGGGGACATGGAGTAAGGAAAAGCCGCATTCCATAGAAAAAGGCTGATTTGCAGATTGAGGAGGAGAAAATGTCAGGACATTCAAAATTCGCGAACATCAAGCATAAAAAGGAAAAGAACGATGCCGCAAAAGGAAAGATTTTTACGATCATCGGCAGAGAGATCGCTGTGGCGGTGAAAGAAGGGGGACCGGATGTCGCCAACAATTTTAAACTCGCCCAGGTAGTCGCCAAAGCGAAAGCCAACAACATGCCCAACGATACCATTGAGCGCGGCATCCGCAAAGCGGCCGGCGACGTGGGCAATGTCAATTATGAATATGTCACCTATGAGGGCTACGGCCCCGGCGGGATCGCCATCATCGTGGATGCGCTTACGGACAACAAAAACCGGACCGCGGCCAATGTGCGCAGCGCTTTTTCCAAGGGAAACGGCAATGTGGGTACTCCCGGCTGTGTTTCCTTCATGTTCGACAAAAAGGGTCAGATCATCATCGATAAAGAAGAATGCGAGATGGATGCGGACGATCTGATGATGATGGCGTTGGAAGCCGGCGCAGAGGATTTTTCCGAGGAAGAGGACAGCTTCGAAGTGCTCACGGACCCGGACGGTTTTGAGGAAGTGCGCAGTGTCCTGGAGAAGGAGGGCATTCCCATGGCAGAGGCGGAAGTGACCATGATTCCTCAGAATTATGTGGCCTGCACGGACGAAACCGCGTTAAAGGGGCTGCGCAGAACGCTGGATCTTCTGGAGGAAGACGATGATGTCCAGGCCGTATATCACAACTGGGACGAGGAATGATCCTGTTTTCTTACATACTGGCAGCAATTTCAGTCAGAAAGGGACGCAGAGAGTTTTCCTTTTCGGAAACGCTCTGCTTTTCTTTGTCACTGTTCCTGTCAGAACGGCTGGATGATGTGTCCAGGCGGCAGGGAGCCTCTGGCGTATTCTGCCAGGCCCGGCTCTAAAAGGAAAGGAGGCGGTGTGAAAAATGAGTTCGACAGTGTATGAAAGTGATTTGGAGAAGGCGGCAGAAGAGAGACCGGAAGCGAAGCAAACGGACAGCCCAAGGCCCGGAGAGCCGTTTCAAAACCCGCTGCCTGTCCCAAAACGGCACGCGCGCCGGAACATGGGGTTTTCTGTGGAACCTTCTTTGGAACAGCTGTGCTATGACATTCTGCCTCCTGAAGACGATGATTTCGATCTTTGAGTCAAACGGCAGGATGCCGCATCCCCCGGGCGTCCTTTGGCCTGCATAAAAAGACGTGCGCCTGCGCATACTTCCTCCAGAAAATCATGTGATACGGCGGGAGTGGGCTGAATGGGCAAAAAGGAAGAACTGGAAGAGCACAGGGACGAACGGGTCGAGCAGACGGGACAGATGACATTTCCCTCTCCGGACGGAGAAGCTGCAATTCACCTTCTGACAATCATTGGGGAAATTGAAGGTCACGACAATCTGGGCAGTACATCGAAAACGACAAAATACGAGCATATTCTGCCGCAGCTTGCGGCCATAGAGGACAGCAGCCGGATCGCCGGGCTGTTGGTTCTGATCAATACGATGGGAGGCGATGTGGAAGCCGGTCTTGCCATTGCGGAAATGATCGCATCCCTGAGCAAGCCGACAGTTTCTCTGGTTCTGGGCGGAAGCCATTCCATCGGTGTTCCTATCGCGGTGAGTACGGATTATTCCTATATCGTGCCGACCGGCACGATGGTGATCCATCCGGTCCGCATGAGCGGTACCGTGATCGGCGCGCCTCAGACGTTCGACTATTTCCGGCAAATCCAGGACAGGATTACCGGATTTGTGTGTGCGCACTGCCATATTTCCCAGAAACGGATGGAGGAACTGATGATGAATCAGGGGATGCTGACCAAGGATCTGGGAACGATCCTGGTCGGACAGGCTGCGGTACGCGAAGGGATTATTTCAGAAGTCGGCGGCATTCGGGATGCGCTGGCCAGGCTGCGCGGAATGATAGCGGAAAGCCGAAAGGAAGTGAAAAGGCCGCGATAAAAAGGAAAATCGCAATAGTGACAAGTGAGCGATTCGGTGATATACTTATAGCGGTCCGGATCAGGAAACCGATCTGGATCACAGGAGGAGAGGAATATGGCATCATCTGCTCAGAGAAGCAGAGGCAGCGCTTCTCGGCCGCAGAACGCAAAGGGGAGCAGAGGAAAATCCAATACAAAAGCGAAGCAGGAGCCGGCAAGAGCGTCAGAGGAGAGCGGCATTGCGAATGAGATCGTCCTGATCGGCGTTTTTGCGCTCACTGTACTGCTGTTTTTATGTAATTTCGGCCTGATCGGCGTGGTAGGGGATGCTGTGAGCCGTGTGATGTTCGGCATATTCGGCCAGGCAGCCTATGCGGTTCCTGTTCTCGCGTTCATCGCTGTCGCTTTTGGCATTTCCAATCAAGGGAACCGGGCTGCAATCATGAAACTGACAGCGGGGATACTGCTGTTTTTTCTGATCGGCGTGATCCTGGAACTGATTTTCCGAGGCGGTGTACTTTCGGAAACCTGGTCCGTAAAGGAATTATATGAGGCCAGTTCCTCCCAAAAGGCGGGAGGTGGCATTCTGTCCGGATCATTGGCATGGCTGATGTATCATTTCCTGGGCATGGTGGGAACGGTCCTGCTGCTGTTGGTGCTGGCGATCATATGTACCGTCGTGATCACGGAGAAATCCTTCGTGAATCGTGTGAAGTCGTCCAGCCGCTATGTATACGAGTCCGCCAGAGCGGACGCGCAGGTGCGGCGGGAGAGGAGCGAGATACGGCGGGAGCAGAATCAGGCGAAACGGGAGGAATCGCTGGCAAGACGTCAGGAAATGCGGGATGAAATGCGTTCCAGGCGTCTGGAAAAGGAACGTCAGAAGCAGGAAGACAAACAGCGCAGGGAGGAACAGCAGCTTTTGCGCATGGACCGTAAAGTATCCGGCGTGATGAAGGATACCAGCTTAAAGACGGGGCCTTCCCTGGAAAAAACCCGTGACGACGAGCATGGGATCACGCTGACGGAGGAAACGGAAAGCCGTGTCGAAGTGCGCAATGCCGTGCCGCTGGGGGAAAGCGGCACGCCGGAGCATGACAGCATACGGGTACATATGTCGGGGACCGTTCTGGAAGCCGGGAAGGAGAGGTCTGCAGAGCCGGAAGATATTCTGCCGGAAGCGCCCTCCGATATCGAGGCATATCCGGACCGTGAGCCGGACATTACAGAAGAGCGTCTGCTCCGCCAATCCGATGTTTATTCTGATATGAAGGAAATCCGTTACGGGGGACAAAATCGCGGAAGGTCTGCCGCTGCGGCATCTTTTGAACCGCCTTTCGCGGAACCGGAAGACGAACAGGTTCCGGAGAAAAAGCGGCCGGATGAGCGGTCTAAGGTGATCCCTTTTGAGACCGGGCGCTCTGATCCCACTGCAGAGCAGGAGGAAGAGCCCGTAAAACAGCCGGAGAGGGCTGCAGCGGACATCGCCCGGCCGCAGCAGTCTGTGCCCCGCATGAAGGAGAAAGCATCGTCATCCGCCGCTTCACAGACGGCGGCAGGATCCGTGGGCCAGACTGTGAAACCGCAGCTGGCACCGCGGCCGTACCGGTTTCCGCCGGTGTCCCTGCTGCGCAAAACGAACCGTGCGGACGGGGGAGACAGCGCAGAGCAGCTAAAGGAAACTGCCAGACATCTGCAGGAGACTCTGCAGACTTTTGGTGTACGTGTTGCGATCACGGATATCAGTCAGGGCCCTACGGTCACGCGCTACGAACTGCAGCCGGAGCAGGGGGTCAGGGTCAGCAAGATCTTAAGTTTGGCGGATGATATCAAACTGAATTTGGCCGCCACAGATATCCGTATTGAGGCGCCGATCCTTGGGAAGTCGGCGGTAGGCATCGAGGTGCCGAATAAGCATACAATGGCGGTGGGATTTCGGGATATGGTGGAATCCAGCGAATTTCAGGAGTTCCCTTCTAAGATCGCCTTTGCCGTGGGCAAGGATATCGGGGGGAAGACGATCGTATCGGATATCGCCAGAATGCCCCATATGCTGATCGCAGGTTCCACCGGCTCCGGCAAGTCCGTCTGTATCAATACGCTGATCATGAGCATCCTGTATAAGGCGGAGCCTTCCGAGGTCAAATTGATCCTGGTGGATCCCAAGGTCGTGGAGCTGAGTGTCTATAACGGGATCCCGCACCTGCTGATTCCTGTCGTGACGGATCCGAAGAAAGCCTCTGCCGCTCTGCAGTGGGGCGTTGCGGAAATGACCGACCGTTACCGCAAATTCGCGGATTATAACGTCAGGGATCTGAAAGGCTTCAACAAAAAGGCGGAAGAGCTGCAAAAGAAAGGCGAAGCGGACGTGCCCGCGAAACTTCCTCAGATCGTCATCATTGTGGATGAGCTGGCGGATCTGATGATGGTGGCGCCGGGAGAGGTAGAGGAATCCATCTGCAGGCTGGCGCAGCTGGCCCGTGCCGCAGGAATCCATCTGATCATCGCGACGCAGCGGCCTTCTGTGGATGTCATCACAGGGCTGATCAAGGCCAATATGCCCAGCCGTGTGGCCTTTGCGGTCTCCAGCGGTGTGGATTCCAGAACCATTCTGGATATGAACGGGGCGGAAAAGCTGCTGGGGAAAGGGGATATGCTCTTTTATCCTCAGGGATATTCCAAACCGGTGCGCGTACAGGGCGCTTTTGTATCGGATGAAGAGGTCTCGGATGTGGTCGATTTCCTGAAGAATCAGAATATCGGAAATGTCTACAGCGAGGACGTGGAAGAAAAGCTTAAGAACATGGGTTCTGGCGCGTCAGGCGCGTCGGCCGGCGGCGGGACGCAGTATGATGAGTATTTTGTAGAAGCCGGAAAATTTATCATTGATAAAGATAAGGCCTCTATCGGCATGCTGCAGCGTGTATTCAAAATCGGGTTCAACCGCGCCGCCAGAATCATGGATCAACTGGCGGAGGCCGGTGTCGTGGGGGATGAAGAAGGGACGAAACCTCGCAAGGTGCTGATGTCGATGGAGGAATTTGAGCAGTTTGTGGAGGAAACTGTCTGATACGGGAGGACTGACAGATGAAAACAGACATTGAGATCGCGCAGGAGGCGGTTCTGGAACCGATCCAGAAGGTGGCGGCCAGACTCGGTATTCCAGAGGAGGAAGTGGAGTTTTACGGACGCTATAAGGCGAAGCTGTCGGATGCATATCTGCGCTCCATCCAAAACAATCCGCAGGGTAAGCTGATTCTTGTGACGGCGATCAATCCGACCCCGGCCGGGGAAGGGAAGACTACCACCAGCGTTGGGCTGGGGCAGGCATTCGGCAGACTTCACAAAAAGGCGGTGATCGCGCTTCGGGAGCCCTCACTCGGACCGTGTTTTGGTATTAAGGGCGGCGCCTCCGGTGGCGGTTATTCCCAGGTGGTCCCCATGGAAGATCTGAACCTTCACTTTACAGGGGATTTTCACGCTGTTACCTCTGCCAATAATCTGCTGGCGGCCCTTTTGGACAACCATATTCATCAGGGAAACGCGCTGCAGATTGACCCGGGGCAGGTCGTCTGGAAGCGCTGTATGGATATGAACGACAGGGCGCTTCGCAATATTGTGATAGGGCTCGGAAGCAAAACGGACGGTGTCGTGCGCGAGGATCATTTTGTCATTACCGTCGCCTCTGAGATTATGGCGATTCTCTGTCTGGCGGAGGATATGGCGGATTTGAAAAATCGCCTTTCCAGAATTGTGGTAGCCTACAATTATGCCGGGGAACCGGTGACGGCCGGGGATCTTAAGGCAGTGGGGGCCATGGCCGCTTTGCTGAAGGATGCCCTGAAGCCAAATCTGATTCAGACGCTGGAACATACGCCCGCGATCGTCCATGGCGGTCCTTTCGCCAATATCGCCCATGGCTGCAATTCGGTACGCGCTACAAAGGCAGCTCTGAGAATGGCCGACTATGTGATCACAGAGGCCGGTTTTGGCGCCGATCTGGGCGCGGAAAAATTTTTTGATATCAAGTGCAGAATGGCCGGATTGAAACCGGATGCCGCGGTGCTGGTCGCCACGGTCCGCGCGCTGAAATATAACGGCGGCGCCGCAAAGGCGGAGCTTGCCCGCGAAGATCTTTCCGCTCTGCAAAGGGGCATTTCGAACCTGGAAAAGCACATAGAGAATCTTCAGAAATACGGTGTTCCCGTGGTTGTCGCCTTGAATTCTTTTGTGACGGATACAGAGGCGGAGACAGAATTTGTTCGTACATTCTGCGAGGAAAGAGGCTGTGAATTCGCGCTTTCCCAGGTCTGGGAAAAGGGCGGAGCGGGCGGCATCGAGCTGGCGGAAAAAGTGCTGAAGACGCTGGAAGAAAAGCCGTCCTGCTATCGGCCGCTCTATGATGAAAAACTGCCGATTCGCGAGAAGATCGAGACGATCGCCGGACAGATTTACGGGGCGGACGGAGTGACTTATTCTGCGGCTGCCGAAAAGCAGATCCGGAAACTGGAAGAACTGGGCTTTGGTGAACTTCCGGTCTGTATGGCGAAGACCCAGTATTCCCTGTCCGATGATCCGGCGCTGCTCGGAAGACCTTCCGGTTTTAAAATCAACGTCCGGGAAGTCTATGTCTCCGCGGGGGCCGGTTTTGTGGTGGCTTTGACCGGCACGGTGATGACGATGCCGGGATTGTCCAGGAATCCGGCGGCTTATGGGATTGATGTAGATGCCGACGGAAAAATCACCGGTCTGTTTTAACGTTCGGGAAAGGAATGCGGCGGAATGCGCCGCCGGAAAGGAATTCATTCTCCATGAAATGTCCGAACTGTGGGGAGCAGATCCAGGAGGGAAAGCTCTACTGCGAGAAATGCGGCAGAGAAATCCAGATGGTTCCTGAATATGAGCCCGAGATCGAGAACAGTATTCATACGTCTTTATCAAATGTGGCGACTGAAATTACGGCACCTGGGGAATTGACAACAGAAAAGCAGTCACAGTCAAGTGAAACGCCGGAGGAAGCGGAAGGCGCAGAAGGTGCGGAGCCTTTTTGGCCGCCTGGGAAAAAGCAGATCCGTCTGATCCTGTTTCTGGTTTTGCTGGGAATCATTTCAGGGGGGATATATATCGCTCTGCAATTTATGCCAAATTACCAGTATAGTCTGGGTTCCTCGGCGCTGCAGGACGGAAAATACCGGCAGGCGCTGTCCAGACTTGAGCGGGCCAGCAAGCTTTCGCCCAACAATGTTTCTTACCTGAATGCTCTGGCTTCCTGCTATTACGGCCTGGAAGAATACGAGGCCTCGGAAGAGGTCTGTCGGCATGTGATTGAGCTGGAAGGTTCTAATGAAGAAGCGTACAGAAGGCTTATCCTGATTCTGGAAAAGCAGGAAGCGTACCAGCAGATCAGCGAGCTGCTCCGGGGATGCCAGGACCGGGAGATCCGCAATCTCTATACGGATTATCTGGCCTCTCCGCCAGAGTTCGATGTGCCGGGCGGCACCTACTATGAGACGCTGAGTGTGAAGCTCATAAGCAATGCGAGCGGAACGATCTATTATACGACGGACGGCAGCGACCCGGATGAAACCAGCGAGATTTATACCACGCCCATTCCACTGGAAGCGGGGCGGTATACGATCAAGGCTTTTCTGGTGAACAGTTACGGCATAAAAAGCGATATCGCCCAGGAGAGCTATTATGTGGACGTGCATGTCCCGGATGTTCCCGTTGTTTCGCCCGCATCCGGAGAGTATGATATACCGGTTCAGATTGTGGTGGATGTTCCGGAGGACTGCAGAGTCTTTTATACGACGGACACCTCTGCCCCGGGGACGGAGAGCACGCCTTATGAAGCGCCGGTCTGGATGCCTTCCGGATATTCCGTTTTTCGGTTTGTGGCCGTTTCTCCGGGGGGTGTCAAAAGCGAGGTGGCGGAAGTCAGCTATACGCTGAACCTGCACCCTGTGCTGAGTACCGAGGCAGCGTTAAACCGCCTTCTGCTGTCTTTGCGAAATGCAGGGGTGCTGAAAGATCTGCAGGGAAACCTGGACGGGAAGAAAGGGCATAATATTTATACGTACAAATATGCCCTTGTGATCAATGATAACCGGTATTATTTTTACAGGGAATACTATGAAGAGGCCGCCGGCGTCAGCAACGCAACCGGAAAAGACTATGTGGTGAATTACATTTCCGGGGAATGCTACGAGGCAATAACGCTGGATGACGGCACCTATCGGCTGCTGCAGATCGAAGAAATGCCGGAAGATGTGACTGAGGAAGCAGAAACGGAAGAGAATGAGCCCCAAGGGGCGGAAAGGTGAAGGAAAAATGTATCAGATTTTACAGGCAAGGGAACTGACAAACAACATCTATCTGATGGATGTGCAGGCGCCCCGCATCGCGGCGTCCTGTCTGCCGGGACAGTTCGTGATCGTGCGTACAGGGGAAGACGGAGAACGGATTCCGCTGACAATCTGCGATTATGATGCCGGGAAAGGAACGATCACCATTGTATTTCAGGTGGTGGGTGCCAGTACATATCATATGAAGGCGCTGAAGGCCGGAGACAGCTTCCATGATGTGGTGGGACCTCTGGGATGCGCGTCGGATCTGACAAAAGAATCCGCGGATGAACTGAAGAAAAAAAGGATCCTCTTTGTAGCAGGAGGCGTGGGGACCGCGCCGGTCTATCCGCAGGTGAAATGGTTAAAGGAACAGGGTGTGATGGCGGATGTCATCATGGGCGCGAAGACGAAGGATCTGCTCATCCTGGAGAAGGAAATGGAGGCGGTGGCCGGCAATCTCTATGTGACCACCGACGACGGCTCCTACGGCAGGAGCGGAATGGTCACGAAGACCATCCAGGATCTGGTGTGCAGCGAAGGAAAGCAGTATGACGTATGCATCGCCATCGGCCCGATGATCATGATGAAATTCGTCTGCAAGATGACAAAGGAACTGAACATCCCCACCGTCGTCAGCCTGAACCCCATCATGGTCGACGGAACGGGCATGTGCGGCGCCTGCCGCGTCACGGTGGGCGGCAAGGTGAAGTTCGCATGCGTGGA